>NZ_JAEQDE010000175.1:0-6999 GCF_020737865.1 Microcoleus sp. PH2017_35_SFW_U_B | reverse complement strand
TTGCTCTAATAGAGCATTTGGCAATCCCAGCAACGGTAGGAAAGGAGCCGCCCAAGGCAGAGTTGGTAAAGACAAAGCTCTCAAGTAATTCCAGCTTTCAATGTCTTTCCAAGAAAAATCAAGTTCCAAACAGTTCTGTTTTGTCATAAATGATCGTGTCTATCAAGGCCTAAAAC
This sequence comes from Microcoleus sp. PH2017_35_SFW_U_B, assembly GCF_020737865.1. Classification (NCBI taxonomy): domain Bacteria; kingdom Bacillati; phylum Cyanobacteriota; class Cyanophyceae; order Oscillatoriales; family Microcoleaceae; genus Microcoleus; species Microcoleus sp. PH2017_35_SFW_U_B. The sequence goes on along the minus strand of NZ_JAEQDE010000175.1, from coordinate 6,823 downwards.
GTAAGTCTAACCCTAGAAGCCTTGCAATTACTTCCAATGCGATCAGAACAGCTCCGCCTACCCCCGCTGCTACCCATAAAGCACCGTCTCTTACCTGTGCGCCAAGCTCATTTGCCCGTGCCAGTAAGCTACTTCGGTTTCTGATATCTGGCTCTTGTGGAGGTTGTTTTTGACTATACTCCACAGCTTGATCATAGGCATCCTGCATTGTAGACCCGCCGTATCCATCCGGATCATAATCATCACAATTGTCCAGTTTTTTCATATCCTCCAGCAATTTTTTCAACTCTTTTTGCACTTTATCGTACTGCACTATATGTCCCTCCCAAGAACCGGGATCGCTAGTCACAGTAGTCCTACGACCCGATAAGGGAGGAATTCGCGGAACGGGAGGAGCGCTGATTTCACGACGCCGATTAAAAAGATCCTGATCGTCTAAGCGCAAATCGTCGAAGCGTTTTTTCAACTCTTTACCAAGAGCTATAATTTTCTCTATGAGTGTTAAGCATGGATCATCGGGAGCAGCAGCAATCAACCCCAAAGGATTACCACCGATCGCAATCACAGCCGGAACATTACCTTTTGGTATGATATTCGGATTCAACTTCTCAACAGCCTGCGTTTTCAAAGCGTAAGCAGGATTTTCAACAGTCTTAATAATTTCCTCCACATCAAAGACGTAAGCACTTCCACCGCCACTGAGAGTTGGATAAGAACCAATTAGATACTTCCCATCACCCGAAAGAGCCACATTATTAGTTAAACTTCCCGGCACCGGTTCAGTAGCAGCAACTAATTGCGGATTAGGCCCCAACGGATCTTTAATAATCCCAATATTTCCCCCCGCCAGCGGATTGGCATCAACTTCAATGATTTTTTTACTGTTACGACCCGCCACAAACGCATACTTTCCATCAGCCGTCACCGTTACAGCCACTCCCTCATTCACCTCAAAGACATTGTTATTATTAGTCAGCGTTAAATTCGTGTAGAGAGTTGTGGGAGCCCAATTGAGCGGGTCATCACTCACCGTCAGCACCCCAAAACCGCTTCCGTCTGTCCCCGTGTTACCATTGGTAAAAACCATTTTGAGCGGGTCAGGAGTTGCAGACAATCCAAAAGCTCCTGTCGGAGTCGCAACTTTTCCTATCAGTTCGCGCCACTTACTTGGGTTAGAATTCGGAACACTCGGCCGATCTTCTGGGTTAATATTGAAAGCATAAATAGAACCATTTACCGCAGTAGTAAACAGCTTATGCCCGTCGCTACTAATAGCAATCTGACGTAGCCCTGACGTAGCATCAACCGAGATAGTTTGGACAACCTGGTTGTAGCTTGCCGAGTTAGGATTGACATCCAGAATGTAGATGCTTCCCCGTTTTGAGTCAGCGATGTAAGCATAATTATTCCAGCGGTCAATAGATATCGCCCCAGGAGATGCACCACTCGGCAAAATAATATCATCGACAGCCGGTGTCGAAGCATCAGCATCAATCGGACGCCGCGTCAGCAAATCCACCACAGCCACCCGCCCCGTATATTCCAAAGGTACATAAGCGCGAGTCGCATTACTGGTGACAGCTAACTGTCCCGGACGGTCTGTCACGCTTGATGTCCCCACCGACAAATCCTTGGGAGGCTTCTGTTGCGGGTCCGGCGGACTCTGAACTGAACTGAGAGCGTCAATTACCCTAATTTTGTCAGCAGACCGCTGCGCTACCAGTATCAAATCAGAAAATACAGGCTTTAGCTGGAGGTCTTCAAAACTGGAACGCTTGACCACATCAGAATCAAGAGGGCCAGGGCCAAAACGCTCTTTCTGCTGCCGTGACAGCACTATTTCCGACTCGCCCAGCGGTACGCTGATAGGAGCTTTGACCGCCACCTTATAGCGGTTTTCTCCGAGTGAACTACTGAGTCCCGGCACAACAGTGCCAGAGTAACTCTTACCGGACACCTTAAAGTCAACATTCAAATCCCCGAAACTCGCACCCAGATTGCCGTTGAGTCCATTGAGGAAATTGCTGCCTGTTAAGAATATCACAGGTTCGCTGTTGGAGAACTCCAGTTGGACCGACTCCAGCGACGGCGGTTCGAGGGGAACTGCTAGCCCAGTGTCCGGGCCAGAGAGAAATGCTGAGACTGTAGGAACTCCTTGTGTATTCAGTTGTACCTGAGCGGTAGTGACGACAGTTTCCCCAACTTTGGGAATTCCGATCATTTCCAGGGGCTTGTTTGAAGATTGCGCCAAGTAAGCTAATAGTGATGTTGTCGCCTCGAATTGATTCTCTGTGGCGGAGACTGCACCAATTCCACCCGTTTTTGCTCCTAAATAACTATTCTCAAAGTTGAGATTACTCGAAAGGTTAATTGTCCCAGCATTTGCTTTTGTGCCTGCCTTAACAATTGAACTGACTGATGGCATTCCTGCGGGCAATAATCCAATTGTATAAGTACCGCTTTGTGTCACGCCTGGAAAAGGTGGCGAAGTGGTGCGGATGAAGCCGTCTGCACCCACTACCCCTGATTCCTGTATCAGCCAAGTTTCGTTCCAGCTATCAGCCCCAGCCGGCAGCGACCCCTTCCGCATAAATAAAACTTCGGTGCCGATTGGCACACCAACTGGGGCTGGAATTGCCAATTGGACAGGTATCTTCAAAGGGGTGTTGCCCAATTCTAAATTGAACCCCCCAGCAAACTCCATGCTGTCGGGGAATGACAGTGGCAAGCCTTCGCTGCTAAGGGGTGTTAGGTTGACTGTTGTATCCTTGGTTAAGGCACTAGGAGCTACCATGACGATTGAGCCGTCGCTGCCTTGCACGACTCCGCCATCAACACCCAAAATCGCCGGGCCCATCAAAGGCGTTTTTACCCGCACTGGAACCACCTTTTCTGCTGCTCCGTCAATGACGGTGACGCTGGCAATTCCTTCACCGACAGCAGTGATTACACCATCTGAATTTACTTGCAATACATTGGGGTTGCTAACGAAGTAGCGAGTGCCAGTAGAGCCAAATTTTAGGTCTGGAGAGTCAGTAAGACCTTCAATTCCCACCAGTAATGAGCGCTTTACTCCTTTTGTTAAAGTCACGGCTTGCGGGTAAACATCCAAACCGTAAATCTCTGCTAGTAGCGCATTCCACTCGTCATCGTTAGCAGGAATCGGCAATTCGCCCACTCGCGCCGCAGTCACGGCTTGCAGGTTGTTGCGACTCGCGCTCAAAATTGAAGTACCGTCAGCCAGCCCCGTCACTTTCCCAAAAGCGTCAATGGGTGCTACCCCTGGGTTTAACGATGTGTATGTCAAATAAGAAGCTGGCAGCACTACACCTTTTTGGTCGGCAAAGTCGCCCAAAACTGTCAGTTCTGTACTCTCTCCAGCATAAAGCTGGGGGCGACGCTGGGCGAAGTCCAAAGAAAGCAGCGGTGCACCGCTGACGTTAACCGTTACTTTTGCTGGTACTCCCCAGTTCAAGCCATCGCTGGCCGCCAATTCAAAGCTGGCAATACCTGAGAATCCCGGCGCGGGTTTGAAGGTTGCCGTCTTAGTATTAGGATTGAACAGCACCGTACCGTTAACAGGATTGAGAGCGTTGTAGAAGATGGAGTCGCCTTCGGGGTCACTTGCCTTACCGACTAAGGGTATGACTGTCTCCAATTCTGTATGGGTACTGGTTGAAAATGGCGATGCGACAGGCGGCCGGTTGGCAATGAAGCCGAAGTTGCTGTTGAGAAGAGTTTGGTCTGCTGAGTTAATGCTTCCATCCCGGTTGAGGTCGAGGTCAATTGTATAACCGGGGTCAGTCACCTTGCGCCCTAAAGCATTATCTAGCAGTTGCCTGTCAGTGGCATCAACTCGGCCGTCACCGTTGATATCGCCTGCTACGTTGAGTTGTAGAGAATACGCGCCACTGGTTGAACTTGATGCACCGCTCAAATTAAGCAGGTTCAAGCCAGAACGCTTGATGGCAAATAGAGAATAGGTACTATTTGTATCGCTAGATGTGAGAATCGGTGTCAGCCCACCTACTTCTGGCAGTTCAGGGAGCAACTGACTCCCGTCTTTTGATTCGACTGAAATCCCGACGAGTACAGTGTCCGAAGCTGTGGAATTGAGTTCGGAATTAGTAATGCTAAAGGTGTATTGGTTCGGTGAACCTGCATCGTTATTACCTGATGCTGTTTTGGCTGTAAATGTGTAAGCGCCACCTAAATCGGTAGGTACTTTATTATTGGTTCCAGGCGGATCGACGGGCAATATAATTGGGGGCGGTAGGGTATCAAAAGCCCCTTGAATGTTAGGCCCTGGTGTTGGTGGTGGTGGAGAGTGCAAGCCCAAGGGGTCAAAGTCAATAATCGGCGGCAAGTCGCCATCGGGGGTGGGGGAAGTTGGGCAAGTACCGGCACCGCTATCTGCAAATAAATGTAAATTGCTCGCGTGATTAAATTTTTGGGCCCAGTCTGAAAAGTCAAAACTGAGCAGCGATAGAGAGTTGAGGAGTTGGTGCAGCGCGTCATGGTCATCCACACCACCAGGAACTAGGGCGCTGGGGGTGATAATTCGTTCCAGGATGAATGTCTTTCGTGGGCGACGAGTTTTTGGGGGAGAATTCTCAACCCCTTTATTTTTGCGGACTTGAAAGCCTTTTGAATGCCAGACCATACACTGAAGCCCCCGTTTTTAGTAGTGACCTTGAAAACCCAGGCAGTTAATTGAGTATAGGACTTACGCATTTGGGCCGAGAAACCGGGTTTTTTGCGAAAATACTTCGTGTCGCCCACAGATTTGGTGAAAAACCCGGTTTCTGACCACCCGTGCGTAAGTCCCGACTTAACTAAGGAAGAGGGGGAATCTATATCTCAAAATCCGAGTGAAGATTCTCCAACGATTCTTTATGGCCCTAAACTCAAATCAACGGTACTGTGGATACCGCACCCAGACGGCTATTGGATACTCCGCAACTCCGAAGGCGTTACTTGCTTGCAAGTTGACAATTCTGACAAAGAGGTAATGGAAGAATTGGGCTTGAAGCCGATCAGCGATATCGCAGACATCTATGACATTACTTTGGAGGATTTACAATACTTGCTGCGGATGCTAGCAGAAACGGGAATGTTAGAGGGAACCCAACCTCCAAAACCACCCCAAAATAAATTCAACATTCAGCAATTATTGTCTTTCCAAATTCCCCTGTTGAATCCCGATGCTTGGCTAACCAAGCACACAGGTAAACTCCGCTGGATTTGGACTTGGCAATTTGCCTTTTTTCTGTGTGTTTTAATCAGTGCTTCTCTGGCTGTGTGGCTGGCTTTGGCTGACGAGGTTTCTGCTTCCAATCAACAGGTTTGGGCTACAGGGGAAATTACAACTCTGTTAACATTTGTGCTACTGATTATGGTAGTAGTTTGTCTGCACGAATTAGGTCACGCTTTTACTTTGAAGCACTACGGTGGTGTTGTCCCAGAAATCGGGCTGTTGTTTTTGTGCTTGATACCGGGCTGCTATACAGATACCACAGATCAGTATAGTTTAGTGAGGCGGAAACAGCGCGTTTTGGTAGTGGCAGCAGGCGTGTTGGTGCAGGTGGCTATCTGGGCTTTTTCGGTTTGGGTTTGGGTTTTGTCTAAGCCTAACCCTGGATGGCATTTGGCTAGCTATTTGCTGATGGTAGCAACGCTTGTCACAGTAGTTTTTAACCTCAACCCTTTGAATAAGTTTGATGGCTATTATTTGCTGGTTGCTTTGACTGGGATTAACAATTTGCGATCGAGGTCTTTTCAATTTTACGATCGTTTGCTGCGGCGAGAACAGATTTGGGAAGAACCTTCAGACTGCTGGACTTTGGCTGCTTATGCTCCTTTTAGCATAGCTTATACGGTCTGGGTTTTAGGTTATCTGTTGTCTGCTGTTGTTGATTGGGCGGTGCAAAATATGCCGACGTTTATCGATTTTTATAAGTTTAACTTGCTGTCTGGCAGTTAAACAAATAAGCGAGAAAGTTAAGTGATTATTTAGGAGTGTGTCGCCATGAATGGATATCAAAAGTTAGGATTAGCGGTTGTTTCTGGGGCTTTGGGTTTTTCTGCTTTCAATTCGATGGTAATTCCTGTACAAGCTGCTGTTCTCACGCAAACTTATACGGTAAATTTGAAGCAGCCAGTTAATAGTACGCTGAATGGGGTGCTGCCTAAGTTTAATTCGCTTTTGGGGACGCTGTTAAGTGCTTATGTGAAAGTTGAGTCAACGGTGAACAGCGATATCAATATTGTTCCTGCTAGCAATTTTACTGGTACGGCGGTAACGAATGCTCAGATTGCTGTGAATTTACCGAGTTTAAAAGCCGATCCGAATTTGGTTTTGAGTCTGTTTGTAAATCCGCCGGAAATGAGTATTGAATCGGGGGCTGCGGGGGCTAGAGGTGGGAGTGCGAGTGGTATTGTTTCAAGGAGTTATAGTTCGCCACAGTACCTAAATATGTTTAGTGGATGTGCGGGGGATTTAATTGCTGCTAGTATTGTGGCTATGGGTAATGTGAGAGTTTTAGGAACGCCTACAACGGTCACTTACGCGGGCACTGTCACGACTGACTCAAAGCTTACTCTCGCCTATGAGTACGAGTCTGAGTCTGAAACTGTGCCGGAACCTACTACGATCGCAGGTGTTGGTTTAGCTTTTGGCTTGGGGTGCTGGTGGAAGAGGAAGGTGGGGAAAAGGACTTTTAAATAGGGCTTGCTGAATAATTGATTGCCAACCAAGAGCAGGAGCGATCAATATATTCAAGCTTGGTTAAAGATAAGTTTTTTCTGTATCGAGTCGCCCCAA
>NZ_JAEQDE010000050.1:0-38746 GCF_020737865.1 Microcoleus sp. PH2017_35_SFW_U_B | reverse complement strand
AATCTTGACTCCAGGCAAGTCTAATATATAGTCTAAATAAAAGTCCATGACAGTAAATGTATTGTTTGTTACATTATACACCATAAAGTCAGGAGAGCCTATGTTTTTGTAAAGCCGTCGAGCGAAGGACGGGGTTTCCACCCACTTTTTTTGATGAAAGATTTGAGAGGCGCGAGTGCGCCTCTTTTTTTTGTGGGTGAAATGAACGGCAGATGGTGATATTGGCACAGCGAATAATTAAGGCGTAATACGGTTCATTTAAGAACTATCTGACTTTTTAAAAATGCCTGTATTGCCTATGAAATCGTGAGACGAAATTCGTAAAAAATCTTTAAGCCAAGCCTATTGAGTTAGGGTAGAGTATTTGGCAATAGAGAGTTTAAAAATGTTTTTCCGGCTTGATTGAGGGAAGTTCTACTTTTTTGAATTATCTAATTTGATGCAACCCTGTGTGAATATCGATTAAGAATGCCAAAAACTTTACTGCTACACCATTACCTCCTCCAGTAATAGCTTCATTCGATTGCCGATCGCCCCGACATTGGGTTCCAGTAAAATACTGAGATGGTCTCCAGGTACATCGTAAATGGTCAGACCGTCTTTGAGATAAGGTTTCCAGCCTAGATCCGGATCGAGACTGACACTTACGCCATCTTGAGAATCCTGTGCTCGAAACATCACTACTTTGCCAGCATAGGGTTTTGGCGCGTAAGCTCGTTCTGCCAGATCAATTATCTTCTCTCTGATCAAATAGTCGGTGGTGTAAGACATTGACTCTGTAGGTTCTTTCACCTTGTTGTCTCGCCCGATCGTCTTGCGGGCCAGCATTGTCATTCCGTCTGTAACTGTCGTTATTTTATCGACGACACTACTGACGATGTAACCTACGCCCTGCTTAGCAATTTTTTGGACATGGAAGCGCAGCCGCTGCTGAATGGGTAGGGGCTTGTAGGCAGAGGGCAACATGGAATCAAACATCACCAATAACGCTGTTTCCTGTCCTTTAGCTGCCAATTTTTGAGCAACCTCAAAAGCAACAATACCTCCAAATGACAAACCACCCAAATAATAGGGGCCTTCTGGTTGCACCTTCACGAGTTCATTGATGTAATAGTCTGCGATCGCCTCAACCTGATTGACTGGCCCGTGCACGCCATCTTTAACAACAGCAATTAAGCCATATATCGGCTGATCTAGCCCTAAATATGGAATTAACGGATGATAAATAGACACTCCTTCAAACAGAAAGAGTGGTGGCTGAGAACCTTTCGGTTGAATCTCGACAAGGGAAAGGCTTTGGTTGGGGATATCGCCTTGACGTAGAATCTGGGATAGTTGCTTGATGGTTGGGGCTTGGAAGATAATCGATAGTGGGACTTTCTGCTGGAACTTTTGGTCAATTTTGTCAGCTAAGCGAGCGGCTAACAGGGATGTACCGCCTAAATCCATGAAATTATCCGTAGTGCCGATCGGCTTAATATTGAGTATCTGCTCCCAAATTTGAACAAGTTGAGCTTCTAGTCCATCAATAGGCAACACAACTTCACTATTTGTAACCAGATCGGCAACCTGAGGTTCTGGAAACCCACGGCGATCGACCTTACCATTGGGCGTCATCGGGAAAGAGTCCATCACTACAACCGCTGCCGGAATCATGTATGCCGGTAGTTTGGTTTGTAGAAAACTACGCAATTCAGACACCTGAATTGGTTGTCCGGGCTTCGGAATGATATATGCCACTAAGCGCTTTTCACCGGGTACATCTTCCCGTGCCAAAACTATACCTTGCTGCACAGATGGGTACTGTTCCAAATAGGTTTCAATCTCTAGTAACTCAATCCGAAAACCTCGAATTTTTACTTGAAAATCGATGCGACCAATAAACTCCAACGTTCCATTGGGTAAATAGCGGCAAGTATCCCCTGTTATGTAAAGTTTGTCTCCAGGTCGATCGCTAAATGGATTAGCAATAAACTTACTTGCAGTGCGTTCTGCCAAGTTGAGATATCCCCTCGCAACCCCTGGGCCGCCAATATACAGTTCTCCAATGTCGCCATCGGGCACAGGATTTAGGTTTTCATCCAGAATGTAAATTTGGCTGTTGGGAAGGGGACGACCGATCGGAATGTCTGCTTCACTACTGAGATCGTAGCTTTCAGCGATCGGGTCAAAAATGGTGGCCGTCACTGTAGTTTCAGTCGGCCCGTAGGTATTGAGCCAACGAGGATATTCCCCTACCAATTGTCGCCATTCAGCATACAGAGCGCGAGAGGCTTTTTCTCCGCCCACAATCACCAATCTCACATCTGGGGACATGGGAACACCTAGCAATGAGAGTCCGCTGACGAGACCATGCCAAAAAGCAGTTGGCAAGTCCAGAATAGTAATACGTTCTTGCTCAATAAATTCGAGGAATTGGCGAGTAGAGCTAATACAGTCTTCAGTTCGCAGCACGATTGTTGCACCACTTACCAAGGATGGAAAAACTTCCTCAATGATGATGTCAAAGCTCATGCTAGAGAATTGCAGTACCCGATCGCCAGCCTGAAGATTAAATGCCTGTGCGATCGCCTTGCTGTGGTGAACCATACCCCGGTGAGTAATCATTACACCCTTGGGATTTCCCGTCGAACCAGAGGTGTAAATAACATAAGCCAAATGCTCGGGCGTTGTCAGCAGAGACAAATTTTCAGTGCTGTATGGCGCCATATCGTGCCAGTCTGTATCTGGACAAATCACGCGAGCATTGTGTTCTGGCAAAAATTCAACCAGATGCTGTTGAATCAAAATGAATCGCACACCGGCGTCTTGTAACTTGTACGCTCGACGTTCGTGGGGATAGGCTGGGTCGATCGGCACATAGGCCGCCCCAGCCTTCATCACCCCCAAAAAGCAAATCACCATTTCCATGCAGCGATTCATAGAGATAGCAATCAGTTCATCCGGTTGCACTCCTAGTGCTTGGAGGTAATGGGCGAGCTGGTTTGCGCGTTGATTTAAGGCATCATAGGTTAATTCTTGCCCTTGAAATGAAAGGGCGATCGCATCAGGAGTCTCCTTAACCTGTGCTTCAAACCATTGATGGATACTCACATAGTCAGATGGAGTTCGATCGACTTGAGAGTCCTCGACAGAGGAAATATCCTGACTATGTAATGGAAGATCGACACAGACATCGTGGGTAGTTTTTAGTGCATCAGTTTCCTGGTTGGGTAAGTACCCATCACGACTCGTCAAAACATCTTGAGAATTCATCATATTTTTGATTTAAGTAGAGTGAGGGAGATTAAGAGAGGCACCCTAGGGAAAATTCCTTATCGCGCATTGATCCAGATCACAGCTTTTTGTGGATTGCTTATTTAGCAGTCTCGAAACTGTCACATTGCAGTAATAATACGTATATGACGGCGCGAATCAATGTGCTTTTGGGGAACGGAAGTTGTTTCTGGATAATTACTTTTTGTCCTGTTTTAATTATACGGCTTATTAATTGATCTGGTCTAGATCAAGACTGTTTTGGCAATCATCTCATTGGCGATCGGGGGCGATCGGGAGCGATCGCAGTAAACAAGCAAAGCACTTTAGCTACCTTACTCCTTCAGTAGAGCTAAACTGCTTTGCCTGTAAGTATTTCAGCTATTTACATTTTTTTGTATGCCTTAAAAATTTGTACCTTTACTTAAGTTGTCACCAATAGGAGACGGTGCTTGGAAGTAGAGAGGTTAAGAATATTTGTCCGGCTTCATTGAGATCGTCATTTAGGGAAAAGTTTAGACTGCGAACTCGCAGATCGCCATTTTTTATGTCTAGTGGCTGTTTGAGGTGTTCCGGGTAGATAAGAATTGCATTTTTACACTTTAGTGCATTTGCGTAGGCAACTATTTGATGGCGGTCTCCACTGTCTGCTCGATCGGGAGCTTTGTATTTGGTATCGAGGACGTATTGGACTTTACCTGTTTCTATATCGCACAGCAGTAAGTCAATGCGATCGGAGTAATTTTGGTCATGTGTGACCGTGTGTTTTTTCTTGACAAAGAAGCCTTTTGGTGTATTAGCCTTGAGCCATTCAGCGACAAACTGTTCATATAAACTAGCCATGTTGATCAGAAAAGGGAGCATTTCGCGATCGCCCATTTCGTGACTGGGCCCTGTGTTATCTAAAAAAAACCGACAGAGGGCGTGTAAAAGTTGATAATCTTGATTAAGACGGTGATAAGTGCGATCGATACAAGCTTCTGGTTTAAAAGATGTTAGAGTAACAAATCCTTGGAGTGCGTGAAAAGCTTTTCGCACCCTCGATGAGACAGATTCGCGGCACAAACCGCTACGGCCAATAATGAAAAGTGTCCAAGCCAGAATTTGATTATCTTCGATATCGCCTGTTTGTTCGTTATAGTGACATTTTAGTTTAACCTCCCAAGGTTTTTGCACAGCTTCCCGGACATCGATGCGACCGCGAATATAGGAAAGTTTTTCTATTTTTGGTAAGTAATCGCGATATAATCCTTTGCGACAGCGTTCGAGAATTTTCAGCGCCAGGATGTTAGCTAATCGTTCATATACTTGTTTCAAAGATTCGCACTCAATCTGTCCTTTCGGAAAACTTATCTTAAGTTCGTAGGCATACTCAAGCATTCCGAATAAATTTGCGATCGGAACTTTGGGTTTGATCACAATGTGAAATTGTGGAGTAATTGGAATATTGCCAACTCGGCCTTGAGACTTTAATTGCCATTTATATTTTGTTTTAGGGTTGGGAAATTCAATATCTATTTCCTTAGCATAATTATGGTAGATTTTCTCTCCTACTGATTGGGGGATTGCATCTCGCTCAAAGGTCGCTAATTGATATTCTGTGAGTTCGATAATTTGGGGTGATTCTCGTTTCATAGAAATACGGTTCAGTCAGTAGTTGTCATTGCGAGGAACGTTAGCGAAGCGATCCGTAGGAAAGCAATCGCAGTATCTATTGTTCACACAGTTTTCCCTCTAGGACTCTCTTAAGTCAATCACATTGTTTCATAGATGCTGTAACGGCATATTTTTGGTAATGGTAGCGTTAGATGCTCAATTGCTCAATTTGTCTTTGATTTTATCCCAGAGAAATTCATCCATTTTTGCCTGGTCATCAAAAAAGTATTCTTCGAGATATGGCTCAATTTCCATTTGCCAAATATCTTGGATATCTTCAGCTAAGGTTTTTGTCAAAAAGAAGGAGATGCCTAATTCATAATGTTTGTTGTTAATTGCCCGATTGACATTTTCTAGAATCCTAGTTAATTGATCGACTGGGAAAACCGTTTTCTCTCTCTGGTGATACTGTCGCAGGACTTCATAGTTGGGATAGATGGGAATGAATGCAAAACGGCGGCGGAGTGCGTTATCGACTAAGGCAATAGAGCGGTCTGCGGTGTTCATTGTGCCGATGATGCGGACATTTGTCGGGATTCTAAATAGTTGACCGCTGGCTAGTTTAACAGTGCGATCACGATCGTCCAGCAAATACATTAATTCTCCAAATACCTGAGATAAATTTGCACGATTAATTTCATCAATAATGAGAACGCAAGTGTTTTGACGAGACTCAGCTTTTGTGCAAAATTCGAGTAATCTGCCGGGAACTATGGGATATGTTAATTGCCCATCTTGACTTTGCGGACGGATGCCTTGAATGAAGTCTTCATAAGTATAAGCTGGATGAAATTGAATAAGGTCTGAAAAGCCGTCACCGCCGCCGATTAAGTGTTGGGCTAGTTTTTGAGCGAGGAAGGTTTTTCCGGTTCCGGGCGGGCCTTGGATGATGGCTTGTTGCTTGCGGTTAATGGTGCGTATCCAGCGGTTGATTTCAGATGTTTGAAAACCTGTTAGTTCCGACATTTCTTGGAGATTGTAGGCTCGATTAAATTCTTTGTTATATACTAAAAAATATTCATTTACAAGAAGAGATAAGTTATTCTCATAAAGATTAAAAAATAAAAACAATGGAAATAATTTTTTAAAGGTTTGTGCTATTTTTGCGATTAACTGTTTAGCAGAATATCCTAATACCTCTGGTGATTCTAGTGAGACAGCAACCTGAATGTTATTGACTTTAGGTGTGATTAATAAATTCTTGGGTATTTCTTGCCAACAAAAAATCTCTTCTAGCAAACTAAAAACAGATTGTGAATTTTTAATTTTTACGAACCTATAGTCTTCAAGTAGGTAACGATAAGAATGAAGGTGGCGATTTAACTCGCAAAAATTTTGATGGGGCAGCTTGTATAATTCAAGCAAGGTTTTCCAGGAATTACTTCTACATTGAGAGCTATAATTGTTAATGAATTTTTCCAAACTTGTTATTTTTGAGTAAAATCCAAAAGTGAATTTTTCAGGTTCAATTTTTAGCATTAACTGCGCCTTATCTAAAGAATTTATATCTCCCAGACCCAAAGCTACACTGTACGATATTGATGGGAATCCTTGGAATAGAAGGAGAGAACCAAATTGGTCAATCCTGAAATTTATATAATTTTTGATAAAATCAGGTAACAGCTCTTCCACCTGGCTTAAAATATACTTTAATGGATTTTCAACATATTTCAAGAAAACTTTTTTGTGTTCACTGTAAAAATCAGAGCTGGGATTATCATTAAATTGTGCCACTAGGTTAAATGTGTTTTCTGAAAAAGGACATTCAGGATGTACAAAAATTTTTTCCATTTTTTCTGTATTTTTAAGATGACTTAATTGCTGTTCTTAACTTATTGTAGCCGATCGCACTTAACATACAAAGATTCCAGAAACTTAACAGCTTCATCAAGCACAGCTTCCGGTAACTGTTCGAGAATCGCGATCGCCCTTTGACGAGTTTCTCCATCCACTGCTGTTGGTAGCTGCGATTCAGTATCTGCTAAACTGTTATTTTCAAATGGCTTTTGCTTCGATAAAGCCGTTTCTTGAGTGACCAAGACACCGACATCTGCCGGAAGATTGACAGTTTCACGATTGTAGTATTTAACAACCAGATTTGTCACATTCATCGCTACCCGCTGATTAAATTTAAAAAACTCTGAAAAAGTGCGATCGCCGCGGGTAGTCTGAAGTAAATGTTCTCCAACTCGATTCACTTCTGTTGTAAAAATAAATTTTTGTGTATCCGTACCAACAGACAGCACAACCTCGTGAGTGTTGGGGGCGATCGCAGATTGAATAGACAAAACTTGCACTTTCATCAGTTTATCGTTTTTGACTGATGCTTTGAAAATAGCAGCAGAGTGTTACGGTTACTACAAGTTGTGAATTAACTTAACATCAATACTAATCGCAACTGTTCCCGGAAAAATTAAACTTGTGTCGAAATTACCTAAAAGTGTTATATTCAACTCCGTAAACCCTGAACAGCGCTTTCAGGTATGCCAAAATTATCAACGAGTCAACTAAATGCCCTTTACTTTCAAGAAATTAGCCGCCATTGCAATCTTCTTCGTAGCCGTAAAAATTTTAGTTGACTCTGGGCACTTCCAACAAGCCGCCAATGACATCACACACAGAAACCCAGCCAGCGCCACATCAGATACCGAAACTATCCGGCAAAAATCCAGCAGCCCGCCCCCAGCAGAACCCCACAAATCACCGGATCAAAAGTTTGATGTAGTAGTATATGGCGATGAAGTGCCGGGGATATGTGCGGCTATATGGGCAAAAAAGACTTTAGGTGAAAAGGGTAAAGTTGCTGTTGTGCGATCGAACTACGCAACTGCTCTTTTGGGCGGCGTACTCACCCGCGGCGGTTTAGGTTACGTCGATTTAGATAAAATCCCCGACTGGTACCGCCAACCCTACGCCCAATGTTTCCGCGAATTCTTAGACAAAGCGAATGTTCCCGAATCTTGCTTGGAACCAAAAACCGCTGATAAAGCTCTGAGAGAGATGCTTTCGGAAGCCGGAGTTAAACTTATTTCCCACTCAACTCTGACTCCTCACGTAGTTGATAAAAAAATAGAATATGCCGAAGTCAAAGAGAGCAATATTAAAATTCAAGCTAACTCTTTTATTGACGTAACTCAAGACGCGGAACTGGCAAGAAAAGCCGGATTATCTTATTATACAGGATATGAATCGCAAAATATTAAATCCAAAAATGAAACTTTAGCAGTATCTGTAGTGCCGACAATTACGGGGCTAACGATGGCAGACTTCCGCAAAATAGAAGATGACATTCTCTACGACACGCCTTTAGTCGAAAAAATCAAAGCAAGCATTACCAAATATAAAGATCCGGCGAGTACAGAATTCTGGATGAGGAATTTCTTGAGTCCGATTTATCAGGCATATCGAGACGGCTACAACATCAGAAGCGTAGCCCTAGGTGCGGCATATCACGTAGACAGGAACTTGCCCTTTACTCAAGATAAAGGATTCTTCTTTGACAAAGCCAATGTTTGCGTTTATAAAGATAATTCGCTGTCGTGGAACGGGTTTTTATTTAAATATCAAGTTGATGAATTGATGAAGATGGAAGCTAACGGCAGAAAACCGAATGCTGAGATGGTGAAAGAAATGTCACATCTCCAAGAATGGCTGCAAAAAAAATCTGGTAAAGATGTGAGAGTATTTATCCCGGAAGAGATTTATATCAGACAAACTTTGAATGTTCGGGATGTGGTGGCGCCGCTAAGTGGGAAAGAGATTATCAAAGGAGGAACAGAGCCCTCCAAGTCGATCGGCAGTTTTTCCTATGATTTCGACTTGCGGGGGGGAGTCAAGGATTTGGAATCGAGAATTCCGCCGCTGCCGACCTATAATTTTGGGATAGAGAGCGCTTTGGCGAGTAAAGTGAGTAATTTGGCGATCGTAGGGCGATCGTCCGGTTATGTCGGGATGGCGGTATCAGTCGGGCGAATTGCGACGGTGAATATTTATCAAGGACAAGGCGTGGGCGTGGCGGCGGGTTTGGCTAGCAAGTTGGGAGTGCCGCTAAATACGATTACTTCGAGTAAAACAAGGGAAACTTTGGAGACTTTAACGGGGAAAACTACTTATTTGTCGGGGAGAGATACGAGTTATGGCGTGGATTATAAAGAGGTGAAATAGATCTAAGGAAGTAGTAGGGGACGAGCGAAATATTCGGTGGAAATAGGAAATTTTGTAAACTAATTAAGAGCGATCGCACTTTTTTTTGACAAAGTGCGATCGCTTTTTCTTTGCTGGTTCAACTCAAACACCTGAAACTTCTTTTTTCTGTAACATCGCTTCTCTAAATTTACCAATGCGTTTTGCAGATTTCTCATCCACCGCCGTTATCATCTGACCTACTTCTATCATTTGCCGTTCAACTATTTTTGTCATTTCCAGCAGTTCAAGTAATTCTTTTTCATCCGGTAGCTGTCTCATTGTAAGTTCTCCAATCTAGCAATAATTCGTTCCATGCCTATTTTAGCTTCCAGCACCCGACCTAGCAAGTCTCCTTCTACGGCGCAGGATTCCCAAACTCTTAGATATCCTCTCGATCTTCGCTCTGCTGCTGCTGGTATTCTGTAATAATGTTTTGAATATCTTCTGCTGCAATATCGACTTGTTCGGATTTTGTGTAAAGGGTCAGCAAAATGATTCCCGTTGCTGTTTGGACGTAGTAAATTAAACGATAGCCACCACTTTTACCTTTTTGAGTGTCGCTATTTCGGACTCTCAACTTGAAGACTGCATAACCCACTCCAGCAATTCGATCTCCTGGCAGTTCTCCCCGTGTGAGTTGTTCGATAACGGGTTGAATATCATTGCGAATGCTGCGGTATTTTTTTGCAAGAGTGCGTAAATTGCGGTTGAAGGTTCGCGAAACTATAACTTGAATTAAGGGCAAGTCAGTCATTTTCAATTCCTTCCCACATTTGAGAAACCGAAATGGTTTGCCCAGTCATGGCTTCGTGCCAAGCTTGCCGAAAATCTTGTAGCAGCGCTGCTTTAGATTGGCCCTCTCCGTCAATTTCTGAGGGTTCTGGAATACTAAGAGAATTAGCAGCAGGCATCTCTTGGATTTCTGCTGAGAAAACCTCTGCCAGATTATTTTGTGAAACGATTACCCCTTGACGTTGCTTTTGGCTTAGAAACTCTATAAAACTCGCAACTAATGCCAGATGTTCTGGAGAGAGTCGATCGAGCCATCGATCGATTTGATGTCGAAGTGCTGCTACATTCATAATGCCATCATACCTTTTAATTTTACCTTCATTTTAACGTAAGTATAAAGGTAGTGATGCGATTGCCGAGCGGTACATTCAGTTGACGGCTATTGGAACGGGAACCTTGGTGGAAATTGACCCGGATGGTTCAACCAATAGGGGCGATTGTTAATCCCCCTCTTTGAATCGCAAGTAATGTCAGGGTTTCGGTAGAAGTTGGATTTGAGTGACATTCAGTTTATGTGCCAAAGAGATTTTAACTCGCTCCAACTTTTTAACATAGAGAAATGTAAATTCGATCGAGATTTTTACCATGACTTTTACGCTTCAAAGAAACGGCACCCACTTCTTTGGCACTACTTACATGAGTCCCACCACAAGGAATAATGATATCACCATAACGCCAGTAAGAGATATCTTTTGTACTAGGATCTGACTCCATCAAAATTTCATCGCCTTGAGCAATCAAATTATTAGCTAAAGTAGACACTTTTGGAATCAGTTCAGGATTGAGTTTATTAGCGTAGTCTAAACGGGCACTCTGTTCATATATATAGCAACCTTTGATATATAGCTTTTCTTGATGACCATAGATTTCTTCAAGGGCGTGTAAAACAAAGTGAGTTGCACTGTGGTAACGCATTAGCTTGTATCGATAATCCCAATCAATCTTCATATGCACTTTTTGTCCTACGATAAAAGGGGAAGGACTATCTAGTTTATGAACCACCACAGTATCAATCTGTACCATCGGAACTTCGACATCTGGACGGTTTATATAGATAGGTTTTCCGGGTTGCTTTTGTACGTCAATGATAGCTACATCGTCAATAAAGCCTTTGTCAGGTACTTGCCCTCCTGATTCTGCATAAAATATAGTTCGATCTGTTACCAGCAAATCATCTTGTGTATGCAGCACGGTAGCTTCACATTCAGTCTGATAGGGTTCATCAATCCACAACTTCTGAGTTGGGGGTAGTTTTTCTGGACTGTTAAGAATAAAAATCGTCATTTCAATCTCCTTATTTTGGAAAGTTCACAGTTTACTCAAAACTGAGCAACAAAGCTTGATGTCATCAAAAAATCAATCAAAAAGATCTAAGTAATCAATAGCTGAGTCATAAGCCATCGTCAGAATATTGACTTTGTGATGTAGCTGTTTCTTTTGCTGAACTTCCTCAACAACTTTTAAAGCAGCGGCGACATTAGCTCCAGAAGAAATACCTACTGACAAGCCTTCTTTTACGCTCAGATTTTTCATCATTTGTAATGACTCTTCAAATGTTACAGAAATCATTCGATCTATGATATTAACATTCAATACTTTGGGGATAATGCCAACAGCAAGACCTTGAATATTGTGAGGAAAAAATTTATTTTCTAGAAGCTCGCAGCCGTCTGGTTGAACTCCTATAATTGTTACCTTTGGTTTTTCTTTTTTGAGAATTTCTCCTATTCCTGTAATGTGACCTCCAGTACCAATACTGGCAATAAAATAATCAATTGTTTCATTTTGAAAGTCTTCCAGAATTTCTGGAGCTGTTGTTAATCGATGAATTTCTGGATTTGCTGGATTTTGACCTTGATTTAGCATCACATACTCAGGATTTTCAATCTGAATTTCCATTGCTAGCTCACCATGTGAATTACCTCCTTTACGACTATCAGAAAGGATAATTTTTGCTCCTAACGCTTTTAATGATTTTTGTTTTTGTGAGCTATAGTTATCAGGAATAACTAAGATCACATTGTAGCCGAGGATAGCAGCAGCTATAGCAATTCCCATTCCTGTATTTCCTCCAGTTGGTTCGAGAATTGTTTGTCCTGTATTTGGTTTGAGAATCCCTTGTTTTTCGGCATCTTTAATCATATTAAAGGCAATTCTAGTTTTGTGGCTACCTCCAGGATTAAACGTTTCATTTTTTATATAAATGGCAAACTTTGAATCAAGGGATTTATCAATTATTTTTTGAAGCTTAATCACTGGAGTTTGACCAATTGTCTCTAAAATTGAGTTGTAAATCATAATTAGTATCACTGTTTTGTGTTTTGCAATCTTTTTTTGAGTATCTTCTCAGATCTTTCTACCAGGAAAAACAGCAATTAACTGATAATCTTCTGCAATAAATCTGAATAGTTTAGAACAGATAATTTCATCTCTTTGTATATCAATTATCAGGTGATCTACTGGATAAATTGGCTTGCCATCAAATAGAGCATTTTTTTTGTCTTCATTGCTGAAATAAGCTCCTACATCAGGATGAGAATGATAGATTGCCTTGACTGGATTGACTGAAGCAATATTTCTGCTTAAGAACAAGGAATCTTCTGATGAAAAAACAAACCCTTCTCTTGCGCTCCTGGGATAAGTTACTGGATCTGATTGATGTAATTGATTTTGAATGTTTTTGCAAGATCTGATGCCCTTTTCAAGAATTAACCCACAGCATTCATCTGGATAACTTTGGCGGGCAAAATAGTAAACTTTTTCAAGCAGCTCCTCAGAAATATTTTTTTCTATTTCTGAACGTAGAGATTGACCTTGTATGTAGATAGCCTTCATTTTATTTCTTGATAATTTGATTGGTTGTTCGTAGCAATACTTTAGAATTAGCAGGGATATCTTCGGTGATGACAATATAAGGAGAAATTTTTACGTCGTCACCAATTGTCACCGCACCAAAAATCCTGACACATCCACCTACTTCCACACGATTTCCTAACGTTGGATGCCTTTTACTATATTGATTTCCAGAAATCCCTCTTGCACCTAAAATTACGCCTTGAAGAATGTAACAGTCATCACCAATTTCACAAGTTTCACCAATCACAGTACCATAGCCGTGATCTATAATACATCTACGACCAATTGTGGCTGCTGGATGAATTTCAACTCCACTTTTAGCTTTGGCTTGCTCGGATATCCTTCGCGCAACGATTTTTAGATGGGTTATCTCATTTCCATTACTGTGACAACTATAATATAAGGCATTGGCTACTCGATAATACATGAGAGCTTGAAAAGAGAGATAACTCTCAAAAATATACTCAGGCGATTTTTTCGCCGCTGGATCTTTATTAGAAAAGCAGATCAAGTCATCGTAAATTCGATCGTTTACTTGATCAATAATCTCCCGAGTTTTAAGTTCGCTGATAGAGCTTTCTGATAAATGGGATTGCAAGAGACCCTCGATTACTTGACTGATTTGACGATCGAGACGACTAAAAGTGAGCAACATACAGTGAACCTCACAAGAAGAGTAATCAGAGCTACTGAATTCCAGAGACTTGCAGGCTAAAGATTCCCATGAGCATCAGGAATTGGGGAGCCAAAGGCTTCACATTGCAAGCCGCCTGAGACGATCGCGACAGCATTGGCTATTAGTCCAGACTCTAGGGTGCGATCGACCACGATCGCGAGTCTCTTTGGATTTTCTGGAGCAGGCGGTTCCAGTAGGGTATTGGGATCTAGAATGACCTGTTCTTCGGGTAGGCGATCGCGAACAGCCCAATAGCCTACATCTGAAGCGGCAGCACTTGTCAGAGCTTCAAGTTTCATAGTAATCTTAGAGGGAAAGTTTATTTCAGAAGAGTTCTGCCGAGGCAGGACTCTTTTCGTTTGTTATTTACACTTTACTGCTCGCGCCTGCTCTTGTCAACATATTTCGCAAATATTTTTTGCGTTTCACGACAATCACGACTATCTTTAATATAATTTAGCAGTCGATCGCTCTTGCAGAAGCCTTCCAAGACGTTCCCTGGAATGACCAAATCTTGGCGTAAAGCCACTCTGGAGGGCTGCTGAGCCATTACTCTTGTGTTGCTCCGCACCCTTTTATAGATAGGACTTACACATAAACTCTATCTGTAGAGTATGCACTGCGTACTCTACAGATAGTGTAAAAGACTCTTTTCGTAAGTCCCGATCGAGTGGGTAGACCTAATAGGTTAGGTTTCCCGCACCTCTGGAACAAAGGAAAAGTCTTATATGTCAATCAGTCTGGCAAGGAAGACTATCGTTTCACGATTTCCGGATTTTGCAAAATGAGTATGTTTAATTATCTTAGGTACGGCATCCACTCATGACGATCGAGCGTATGTCTGTTAGGATTGGGGCAGATGGCAAATGAATCTGTCTTATCAAGATCGTCAAAACTTACAGTTGTGATGCTCAAAGGCTAGCTATATGGTGTAAACTTTTGTGGGCTTAGCATACAGCTAGCTGCAACGACCTCAAGCTTGCCAGCCGAGCTTGACCTCTGAAATGCAAGCAGGGCAACTAGCACCTCGCAGCAAGTCAGCTTTATTGCGAGTCTATTGGTCTCAGAAAAAAAAGGAGAGTAAATAATCTCAATGGCACGCCCAAAACGCACTCGTTCTGAAGATACCGGGTCTCAGTCAAAATTTGTTCAGGTTGTGGAAGGCTATCTTGCCAAAGCAAACTGGACAAAGCAGCAATTCATGGCTGAAATCCAGGTTGGGGAAGCTCAGTTCTATCGGTGGGCAAGGGGCGAAAACGTTCCGTCAAAAGCAATTGTTAATCGTATTGCAGTATTTTTAGGTCGTCGCTTAGATGAAGTCTATCAGAATCTTCCTCATAATCCCTTTCCAGTTTCTGATACGATTGATGGCTTGTTGAATGAACTGCTTGAAGCGGCAGGGTACAGCGCCAGTATTCGGGGAAAGGTAGTTGATTCTAGCTGGCAAGAAATAGCTCATAATCGCTCATGGAAACTTGGGTATACTCTTGTTTATCCAAATTGGGCAGAGCCTCCGGAAAGGTATGGAGAAAAGCCTATTGGTATTGCCATTGACTGCGCTGAAAGAGTAGGTGATTTGCTTGGGATAGACACAGAATGGCAATACTTAACTTGGCAAGAAATGCCTCTTGCAATTGCTGAACGTAAAGTTCATGGAATTGCCCCTTTCATGCTGGCTGCACCAGGCAGATTTTTTGATTACCGCTTATCTGATCCGTGGTATTCAGGGGGAAAACTTAAACTGACCGCAGTTACTCTACCAATAGAAATTGATGCAGACTTTCTAGAAGATTTACCACATAAACGTGTTCGGTTGGTTTACATAGAAAATGAGATCGGAGATTGGGTAGTCAGTATGCTCGGTAATTATTACGAGCGAGAGGCATTTGCAGACAAAGCAAAAGCTTTTAGTTATATGAAAGCCTTTGAGTCCAAGGAAAGTGATGTGATTCCTATTCTATGCTCTGACCACGTTCTTTGTAAAAGTGTAGCTGATGAGAATAACTGGCAAGTTCTCAATATAAGATGTGTGAAGGATTTGGAATTGTATCCAGCATTTGCTTTTCACCCAAATGAAGAACAATTAACCGCCTCTGTTAATGCTGTTTTGAAGTTGGTTAATCAAGTTTCATAAATCATCAGTGCAAGGAGCTAGTCAAATTGTGAAAATTTCATTTAGTCTGTTAGCAGAACAAATAATTAATGACGAAGAACGAATTCTCAAAGAATTGGCGGTGGAAAAATCTCTGTGTGATATTACAAGTAATATTGAGGGCTTAAAGCAATTTGCTGAAGCTTTTCACTTTATCCGCTATGACTTCTGCCACCTCAACTTTATTGTGGGTGAGCGGTGCTGCACCAATGAATTTTTGTGGGAGGGAATAGCGAAAAATCTGTACGAAGAATTGGGCGGAAAAAGTGGGCAGAGCCACAACCAGTTGTACCGAGATTTTTTAGCTTCCGTTGGCGCTCGGGAAGAAGATTCTCTAAAGGAACCTGCATTTGCCTCCCTGTTTAATCGGGCGCTGCAAACCTACTGTCGGCAAGCGCCCCTTGCAGAAGCCCTGTTTACTATCGCAATCTATGAAGCTTTTGACATCCCCGACTACCAACTACTACTACGGGTTGTGAAACAAGCAGATGTCTCACAGCAAGGGCTACGTTTCTTTCAGCTTCATGCTGTCGCCAACCACTTTGAAATGTTTGAAGATGTTGTAGCTTGGCTTAGAAAACAAGAAGGCGGAGAAAGTGCCTTCAATCGGGCAAAAGAATTTGTTTTTCAGACACAAACTGAAATGTGGCGTGGATTAATAGCGCACTTACAAGACAAAACAACAGATTGCTGTATTTAAAAATTTTGATTCCTTTGGAGGAACACAATGGGCATTAAAACTTTTAGAAAGAGATGGTTTACGATCGCCATTTCACTAGCAATAGTCTTCTTGGTCAGCTTGGCTTCATGCACAAAAAATTCTGCACAACAAACCAGTCCAAATACCACCAGCACGTCAACCTTGGGGCAAATCGCAGCCAGTAGCAAAATCAAAGTCGCCTATCTCGTCTTTCCGCCAACCATCACCAAAAACCAAACCACTGGAGAATTGGGCGGGCATTTAGTAGATACAATCAAAGAAATTGCGCGGCTCAACAACTGGACTCCCGAATTCATCGAAACCGATTGGTCAGGCTTTGCTACCGGGCTGGACTCCCGTCGGTTTGATGTTTCGATCGTCCCCACCTTCGTCACCGTCCCCAGAGCCTTATCCGTCTACTTCACCAATCCCCTCTTCTACGCAGGCAACAGCGCCATCACTAAAGCCGACGAAACCCGCTTCACAACCCTGGAAAGCATCGACCAACCCGGAGTCACCGTTGCTG
This sequence comes from Microcoleus sp. PH2017_35_SFW_U_B, assembly GCF_020737865.1. NCBI lineage: Bacteria > Bacillati > Cyanobacteriota > Cyanophyceae > Oscillatoriales > Microcoleaceae > Microcoleus > Microcoleus sp. PH2017_35_SFW_U_B. The sequence continues at coordinate 21,948 of NZ_JAEQDE010000050.1, read as the reverse complement.
TCACCCAAGGCGAAGCTGGCGACGAATATGCCAAAGCCAACTTCAAGAAAGCCAAAATCACCCGCTTCTCTGGTGGCGACCAATCCCTTGCCTTCCAAGCTGTTGTGGCAGGTCGCGCCAATATTGCCCTCGGTGATGCCTATGTTACCTCCCAGTTTGCCAAAGCCAACCCCCAAGTCAAAGACCTTTTTGCCAAAGCCCCCTATAACCTCACTCCTGTCTCCTGGGCAGTGCGTAAGGGCGACACCGAAATGTTGAACTTCCTCAACAGCAGCCTAGAATCTTTAGATTACCAAGGTCGCCTGCGGGAGTGGGAACAAAAAGCAGGTGCAAACTGGTTGCACATCAAGAAAGTTTGGGAATTTACCAAGTCGTAATTCATCAATGAACTGGAACTTTTCCATCATCTGGAATAACCTGTTACCCTTGTGCTTTGCCTTACTAACCACGATCGGGATTAGTCTTGGTAGTATTGCTCTTGGAACGATCGTCGGCGTGTTAGTCGGGGTGCTTTCCCTCACATCCTCCCGACTCATTTCTGGGTTCGCCAAATTCTTCATCGAACTTTTCCTCGCACTCCCCGCCTTAGTCCTACTCGTTTGGCTTTACTACAGTCTGCCTCTACTCATCCCCGGCTTTATCCTGGACGGGCAAAGCTGTGCCGTGTTGGGGCTAGGTTTGAGCCTCGCTGCCTTTGTTGCAGATATCATCCGGGGTGGGATTAACTCCATCCCCCCTGGAGAAATCGAGGTTGCCTACTGCACGGGTATGACTCGCTTAGAAACGATTCGCTATATCCTAATTCCCCAAGTTTTTCGCAAGTCCTGGCTGCCCCTCATGGGACAGTACATCACCACCTACAAATTCTCTACCCTGGCATCAGTAATTGCTGTGCCAGAAATCCTTCATACAGCCAATTCAATCATTGCTCAAACCTACCGCCCGATCGAGATTTATTCAACGGTTGCCGTGATGTTCATCGCTACCGTTGTTCCCCTCAACCTCCTACTAAGACGGGTACAGCAAGTCAAAGAACTGGGTGGTACGGAGACAATATAAGCAAGCTCTCAATCCTACAATGCAAAGTTCATTCCTAAGCATCGAAAATCTGGGCAAACGGTTTAATAATGCCAATATTCTAGAGAATGTCAGCTTCTCGCTAGAAAAAGGTGAGAGTATGCTGATTCAAGGCAAAAGTGGCTGCGGGAAAACTACCCTGTTGCGCTGCATTGCGTTGCTAGAATCGATCGATCGAGGTCAAATTATCTTCAATGAAAGAGTCGTTTCCCAAGCAGGTCATCTCGATCGTGTGAACAGTCGGCTAGAAATTGGCATGGTTTTTCAACAACTATACCTCTGGTCGCACATGACTGTTCTGGAAAACGTAGCACTACCCCTTTGGTTGCGTAACGGTAAACGTAAAAAGCTAGCAGATGAAGCTGCCAAGCATCAGTTAGCTCAGCTTGGGATTGAAGATAAAGCGAATGAGTACCCCAATCAACTATCAGGAGGACAACGGCAACGGGCAGCATTTGCCCGTGCGCTGGTACACTCTCCTCAACTCCTGCTACTCGATGAAATTACAGCAAATTTAGATCCTGAAACAGCTTATAAAGTTGTAGGCATTGTTGAAAAAATTATTGAAGCAGGTACATCTGTCATTTGGGTGACGCATTCCGAGCTACCTTCTGCGATCTGGTCTTATGTTCTGCGTTTTGGCGATCGCATCTGGATCAAAGAGAAATATAATTAGGGATTAGTTGGAGAAAGCGAATTGAGTCAAAGCATAATGACAGAAATTTTTGAGATGGAGGCAGAAATTAAAGACTACATTATTCAAGCATCTTTGAACTCGGAAAATATTTGAGTGTCGCTATTTCGGACTCTCAACTTGAAGACTGCATAACCCACTCCAGCAATTCGATCTCCTGGCAGTTCTCCCTGTGTGAGTTGTTCGATAACGGGTTGAATATCATTGCGAATGCTGCGGTATTTTTTTGAAAGAGTGCGTAAATTGCGGTTGAAGGTTCGCGAAACTATAACTTGAATTAACGGCAAGTCAGTCATTCTCAATTCCTTCCCACATTTGAGCAACCGAAATGGTTTGCCCACTCATGGCTTCGTGCCAAGCTTGCCGAAAATCTTGTAGAAGCGCTGCTTTAGATTGACCCTCTCCGTCAATTTCTGAGGGTTCTGGAATACTAAAAGAATTAGCAGTCGGCATCTCTTGGATTTCTGCTGAGAAAACCTCTGGCAGATTATTTTGCGAAATGATTATCCCCTGACGTTGCTTTTGGCTGAGAAACTCTATAAAACTCGCAACTAATGCCAGATTTTCTGGAGAGAGTCGATCGAGCCATCGATCGATTTGATGTCGAAGTGCTGCTACATTCATAATGTCATCAAACCTGTTGATTTTACCTTAATTTTAACGTAAACCCGCCCCGCCTTGAATATCGCTCTTCCCTCTCTCTGCCTCTGACGCGGATGCGGTTCAAAACTCTTCTCCTCCCTTCTATGGCACAATCATAAATAAGATCAAACCTTCAAGCCACCATGACCGGAAACCTACCACCCCAATACGACCCCAAAGCCACCGAAACCAAATGGCAAAAATACTGGGAAGACAACCAAACCTTCAAAGCTGACCCAGAAGGCGGCGGCGAACCCTACTGCGTCGTCATTCCGCCGCCCAACGTGACCGGCAGCCTCCACATGGGACACGCCTTTGAAGAAACCCTAATTGATGTCCTCGTCCGCTATCACCGCATGACTGGACGCAATACCCTGTGGTTGCCGGGAACGGATCATGCTAGTATCGCAGTTCAAACTATTCTCGAAAAACAACTCAAAGCACAAGGCAAAACTCGCCACGATTTAGGTCGAGAAAAATTCCTAGAACGGGCTTGGGAATGGAAAGCTGAGTCTGGCAATACTATTACTAATCAATTACGCAGTTTGGGCGTGTCTGTCGATTGGTCGCGGGAACGCTTTACGATGGATGAAGGCTTATCCGCTGCGGTTTTAGAAGCTTTTGTCCGCCTCTACGATGAGGGGCTGATTTATCGCGGCAATTACTTGGTGAATTGGTGTCCGGCGAGTCAGTCTGCTGTGTCTGATTTGGAGGTTGACCAGCAGGAAGTTGAGGGGCATTTGTGGCATTTCCGCTATCCTTTGACGGATGGTTCGGGTTATTTGGAGGTGGCGACGACTCGGCCGGAGACGATGTTGGGCGATACTGGCGTTGCTGTGAATCCAGAGGACGATCGCTATAAGCATCTTATCGGTAAAACTGTCACTTTGCCAATTATAAATCGCGAAATTCCAATTTTTGCCGATGAATTAGTTGACGCGACTTTCGGAACAGGTTGCGTGAAAGTGACTCCCGCCCACGATCCGAATGACTTCGAGATGGGTAAGCGCCACAATTTGCCGTTTATCAATATCATGAATAAAGACGGCACTTTAAATGAAAATGCCGGAGAGTTCCAGGGACAAGACCGATTTGTTGCCCGCAAGAATGTGATAAAGCGGTTAGAAACAGACGGAGTTTTGGTAAAAATTGAAGATTACAAACATACAGTTCCCTACAGCGAACGCGGCAAAGTTCCTGTCGAACCGTTGCTATCTACTCAATGGTTTGTGAAAATCGATCCTCTGTCTCAGCGCGCTTTGGAAGCCTTAGATCAAAATAATTCACCTGTCTTTGTTCCTGAAAGATGGACAAAGGTTTATCGCGATTGGTTGGTGAAGCTAAAAGATTGGTGTATCTCCCGACAATTGTGGTGGGGACACCAAATCCCGGCTTGGTATGCTGTTAGCGAAACTCACGGCGAGATTACTGATACAACGCCGTTTGTGGTGGCGAAAACTGAAGCTGAGGCGAGGGAAAAAGCGGAGGCTAAGTTTGGCACAGATGTCCAGCTAGCAAGAGATCCAGATGTATTGGATACTTGGTTTTCGTCGGGATTGTGGCCTTTCTCAACTCTGGGATGGCCGGATGAAACTAAGGATTTGGATTTTTACTATCCGACAACTACTTTGGTGACTGGTTTTGATATCATCTTTTTCTGGGTTGCTAGAATGACGATGATGGCAGGACATTTTACAGGAAAGATGCCTTTTGAGACTGTTTACATTCACGGTTTGGTGTTGGATGAAAACGGCCACAAAATGTCTAAGAGTAAAAACAACGGTATTGACCCGCTGCTGTTGATTGCGAAGTACGGGACTGATGCTTTGCGCTACACTTTGGTTAAGGAAGTGATTGGGGCCGGGCAGAATATTCGCATGGAGTACGATCGCAAAACTGATGAATCTAAATCAGTCGAGACTTCCCGGAATTTCACGAATAAGTTGTGGAATGCCGCCCGGTTTGTGATGATGAATCTGGAAGGACAAACTCCACAGCAGTTGGGAAGTCCTTACCCCCCCCAGCCCCCCCTTGCTAAGGGGGGGAGTGAAGAAGGGTTGGAATTGTGCGATCGCTGGATTCTTTCTCGCTATTATCAAGTTGTACAACAAAGTCGCACTTGTTTAGAAAATTACGGTTTGGGAGAAGCAGCGAAGGGGCTTTACGAATTTATTTGGGGCGATTTTTGCGACTGGTATATTGAGTTAGTCAAGTCTCGCTTGCAGCAGGATGCTGAACCAAATTCTAAGAAAGTTGCACAGCAAACTTTTGCTTTTGTTTTGGAAGGCATTCTGAAATTGCTGCATCCTTTTATGCCGCACATTACTGAGGAAATTTGGCACACTCTGACTCAAACGGGTGATGGTGATTGTTTGGCTTTGCAAGCTTATCCTGAACCTGACACATCGCTAATCGATCCAGAATTAGAACACCAGTTTGATTTGTTGTTTGGGACAATTCGCACTATTCGCAATTTGCGGGCAGATTCTGATATCAAACCGAGTGTGAAGGTGACGGCGATTTTGCAAAGCGAAAATGAAAAGGAACGCCAAATTCTCTTGGATGGAGGCGTTTACATTCAGGATTTGGCGAAAGTCGAAAATCTGACGGTGACAGCTAATTTAGACGCAGATTTGGGACAGACAATTGCTGGGGTTGTTGGTACTGTCCAAGTCTTGATTCCTCTGGCTGGTGTGGTCGATTTAGCGGCTTTGCGTGGTAAGTTGGAGAAGAAGCTGGCCAAGGTGGAAGCTGAAATTAAGCATACGGCGGCGCGTTTGACTAATCAGAAGTTTGTGGATAAGGCTACTCCTGATGTGGTTCAGGGCGCGAGGGATGCTTTGGCGGAATCGGAAAAACAAGCTGAGATTTTGCGCGATCGGCTAAAGTTGTTTTAAGGAGTCATTAGTCAGTTGGCAGTTGGCAGTTGACAGTAGTGGCGGGTGGGGTGAGAAACCGGGTTTTTACCGAATCTCTGCATAACAACGAAGTATCTTCGTAAAAAACCCGGTTTCTGAGCTCCCGTGCGTAATTCCTAGGGCTAATTCACGTCTTCGGATACGCCTTCAATGAAAGCAACAATTCCTTTACCCCAGGGGTTTGATTCGGCGAAGTGTTCACCAACTTTCACTGCTGCATTTTTGCCACCATTGTAAAGCCGTTTGAGGCTGATTAGGTTTTGCCACTCGATGGGTTTTTGCTCTTTGATTTCCTTAAATTCTGCATCAATAATATGACGTGCTTGTTGTTCGTCTTGCACGTAGGTATACTTTTTTTCTAATGCCTGAATGATTTGCACCACTGCATTCAGTGCAGCTTCAGGAGAGGATTCCTGGGCGGCTTCGACTTTTTGAATAATCTTGGGATTGCTGTTTTCAGCGGCATAGTTAACGCCGATGGTGGCATTTTGTTGGTTGAAGATAGGTGGTTCGTTTGACATAAGTTTCTCGACAGATTGTATGTTGTATATGCTAGCAGAAGCATTCGCCGGATGCTTGCCAATTTCCGGTGTTAGGGACAACTGACGAATCGAGTAGTTGTAGTATTTGCAGGCGGCTTGGATGGCGAGGATGAGGCGGTGAACTTCTTTGCCGGATTTGGGGAGAATTAAGGTGAGGAGGTGGGGGAGATGGGGGACGACTTTCTCTGCGTGCTGCTTAGCGATATTGGCGATCGCATCTGCCGCACTCGCTCGCACATCAGAGTCTGGATCTTCAAGAAGTTCAAATAATCCCGGAATCGTCGGATCAGAACCGATTTTTCCTAAGATATCTACCACACTCAAAGGCAGATAAGAGCTTGAATCTTCAGCGAGTTCAATTAATTTAAAAATTGCCGACTCATAACAGATATTTTCTAACGCATCTCCCGCCATCAAACGTACATCCGTATCTGAATCTTCAACGAGTTGAAGTAAGCCCGGAATGGACTCTTCGGAGCCGATTTTTTCTAACGCATATATTACATTTAATCGTACATCCGGGTCTGAATGTTTGACGAGTTTAAGTAAACCAGGAATCGCCTCTTCGGAACTGATTTCACCTAACGCATCTGCTGCTGTCCAACACACATCAGGTTCTGAATCTTCAAGGAGTTTAATTAAGTCAGGAATCGCCGCCTCGGCCTCATAACCGATTTTACCTAACGCATCTGCTGCCATCTCACGCACATTCGGATCTAAATCTTGAAGGAGTTTAATTAAGCCAGGAATTGTTTCCTCTGATCCAATTTCGCATAACGCATCTGCTACCATCCAACGCACATCTGGATCTGAATCTTGAACGAGTTGGACTAAGCCCAAAATTGCATCGTCAGAACCGATTTCGCCTAACGCATATGCCACGCTTGATCGTACATTAGTGTCTGAATGTTTAAGTAATTTAAGTAAGCCTATAGTAGCAGCCTCAGAACCAATTTCACCTAACACATCTGCTGCAATCCAAGCCACATCAGAATCTGAGTTTGTAACTAATTTAAGTAAACCAGAAATCGCCTCGTCAGAACCAATTTCACTTAGTGCATCTGCCGCACTCCTTTGCACATCAGAATCTGAATCTTTAATTAGTTTAAGTAATTCAGGAATTGCCGCTTTAGAACTAATTTTACCTAAAGCATCTGCCGCCTTACTACGAACATCAGAGTCAGAATCTTTAGCGAATTTAAGTAAGCCATAAATTGCCGCCTCAGTATCAATTTTTTCTAACGCACTTACTGCATTTTTACGCACATCATGATCTGAATCTTTAACAAGTTTAAGTAAGCCAGTAATCGCAATCTCAGAACCAATTTTACCTAACGCATATGCGACATGAGATCGCACTTTCCAGTCTGAATGTTCAAGGAGTTTCAGCAATCCCGGAATCGCCGCATCCGATCGCACTTCCCCCAAAAGCTCAACCTTCAACCACCCCGGCACATCCAACCCATCCACCAACCCAACTGTGCACTTCTGAAATTCTCGCTGCACCTCCCCCGCCAACCGCGCTCCCAACATCACATCCACCTCCAAAGCCAGCCGCACCACCCGCACCGCCCGATCCTCATCCGCCAACAGCGACAGCATGAACGCCAGAGGCTCCGTCCATTTAAAATAATTTAAATAGAAATGCTGTAACCGTTCATCATCCGTCACATCATCATGCCTCTCAAGCAACAGTTTCCGCAACGCCCGCCCCGCATAATACTCCTGAAATAATTGGTGATGAAACTCAATTTCCTCCGGCTTTACCGCCACCTGCAACAGATGATGTTCCAGCAAATCCTCTAGCCATTCTTTCGCCTTGGTTGGCGCATCCAGCACCCCTCTATGATGCAACCAACGCTCCAAAATTTCCTCAGCCCGATCGCGAGAAATTGCCACAAAACCCTCCGTAGGCTGCTGCAAATCGCCCTGCAACATCACAAAAGCCAACTGCTGCAAAAGCTCTGACTTGAACCGCCGAAAATCATCCGAAACCGACGCACCGCCCTTAAATTCGTCATACTGGCGATCGAACTTCTGAAACAACTCGCCCTTACTTTGGGGAATTTCCCCGGTACTTTCAAAAACCTCGCACATCATCCATAACAGTAACGGCGTTTCTGCAATTTCTCGCAGGCGATCGCGCAATTGTCGCAGCAGCGAATCCCCATGTTGCGGCAAATGTTTGTGCACAAACTCCCGCATCTGCGGTTGCGTCAGCACACACATCTCCAGTTGTTTCTCAATTCCCAAAGATCCGCCAAGCGCCAAATCCCGCGTCGTGAAAATCATCCGCGTATCGGAATTGTCGTCGCGAAATAGCTGGAATTCATCCCGCCGTTGTGGCGATGGCATCTCATTCACGCCATCCAGCAACAGCAGCAACTTGCCATCCAGCAGCAAATCATCCACCTCTTCCTTGCTAACCCTGAGTTTTGCTTGTCGAAATTCGGCACGGATTGCTTCTTCGATCGAGCGATCGCTCCTCAACTGCACTAATATCGGAATCGGGCCACCATCCTTGAGTGCTTCCCGTGCCAATTCCCACCGAAAACGCTGCAATACCGTCGATTTTCCCGAACCGGGCTTCCCCACTAACAGCACATTTCCATCGCGCAGGTATTTGCGGATTCCTGAGAGCACTTCCAGGCGCTCTATTTTCGTTTCTGGTTTATTTTTTGGGGTTTGGGGCGATCGATCTTCCGGTGAAATTTCCACTCGCACCTCCACCTGTAAATCCGTCAGCGTGTAGAGATCCGGTTGGCTTTCATAGGACTTAATTAGGGATTGCAGATATTTAGGAAAATCAACTGGTGTTGCCATTTGATTGTAGATTTTAGAATATAGATTGATTATAGAATTTCCAGGTATGTAGTTGCGCTTCAGCGCTCTTTGCTTATATAAAGAAAGAGCGCTGAAGCGCAACTACGTACCTAATTCCTGTGCTCTTTCATATATAAAGAAATAAAGAGCGCCCAAGCGCAACTACGTACCTAACAACTACCAATTCCTAACCGTGCAATTCTCCATTAGGCATAATCGTGCCGCGGAATTGAGCGCCCGCTAAATTAGCCGTGCTCAAATCAGCCCTAATCAAACTTGTACGGTGCAAAATAGCATCCCGCACATCAGTTCGAGCTAGATAAGCATCAGTCAAATCAGCTTCACTCAAATTCGCTTGATTAAAATTAGCACGACTCAAATCAGCCCGTACCAAATTAGCACGACTCAAATCAGCCATCACCAAATTAGCATTACTCAACTTAGCATCAGGAAGAAACGCACCGCGCAAATTAGCACCAGCCAATTCAGCATCAATTAACACAGCTCTTTCCAACTTAGCATTTGTCATCACAGCCCAGGAAAAATTTGCTTCTACCAAAGTTGCTTCAGTTAAAAATGTGCCATCTAAAATAGCTTGGTTCAAATTTGCCTGAGTCAAATTTGCTTCCCGCAGAGATGCTTCAGTCAAATTCGCTTGACTGAGATTAGCTTTAGTCAAATCTGCACCCAGCAAATTGACACCCCGCAAATCTGCACCTTGCAAATTTGCACCCCGTAAATTTACACCCTCAAAAATCCGCTGTTCCTTCCGGAAATTCGCACCACGCAAGCAAGCACCGCGTAAATCTGCACCTTGCAAATTGACGCCTCGCATATCTGCATCAGTCAAATTTGCATCGATAAAAACTGCCAAAGAAATGTTGGCTTTGCGAAAATCTACACCTTGCAAACTAGCTCCGTGGAAGTCGGAATCAGACAAATTTGCTCCGCTTAAGTTTGCCTGATTTAAGTTAGCACCCGAAAACTTGGCATTAGTTAAATTGGCGCGCTGAAGGTTAATTCTGTTCAGGTATGACATCGTTAAGTTGGCACCCCAGAGATCAGCACTGCTTAAATTGACGCCAATTAAATCTGCACCGCTCAGATGAACGCCTCTCAGATTCATACCTTGAAAATCAAGTTCTCCTGATGTATATCGCCTTAAAATTTCGCTAGCATTCATGTTGTTTTGTTGTTGATTTTTGAGAAACTCTACTTGCTATTTAGAGATTGATGGTAGTTATAGTCTCTTAAAGAAGGACGAAAGTTTGTGCAACCCCAAATTTGTATCTGGGAATTTAATTAGTTTTATTCACAAATTCTTGAGTCCAATCGACTGTTTTGTTGCCTAACTGACGCCCGTGAATTTTTACATGAGTCAGAGATGGTGATTTTAAAGTACCCAGTTTTTTGTAAATGTATGTAGCTGTATCCTGTTGGCTTGGGACTTCGGCAGACTCCAGAATGACGTGGAGCCAACCCTCTTTAAATCCCGCTGTGGCAGTAATTCCCCTGGGTTGTAGCAATTGATTGATCAAAATGGCGATCGCCTTTGGTTTGCCTTGTTTTGCCATTTCCACAAGCTGATACTGATTTGGTTTGTGGCTAGAGTTTTGTGGCTCTGTTGCTGAACTATTTTCGGCAATATTCTCCTGGATTTCAGCAGGAGAACCCCCGCTTTCTTTTGACTCAACTTCGCTCAGCATTTTCATTAATTTGTCAGTAAATCCCTGAACTTTTGCTACATAATTTCTGAGATTTTTATATTTCCAATACAAACGCTCCTCGGCACTTTCTGTAGAAAATTTTCCGTTCATAGCAGCTTCTAAGTCGCTGAATATTTGTTCTATTTGCGCCGTTGTGAAGTTAGCACTTTGGCTGACTAAGCCTTTCATTTCCTCTTCCAATCCCAACTTGCGTTTGATGGAATCGGTAATATTGATAGTAACAGGAGCGGCTGGTTCTACACTTTCGACAATGGTCGGCATTTCTGCAACTTCGTCTGTTTCTACCAATTCCTGTCTGACATCAGCAGTGGCATTATTGCTGCTGGTTTTTGAGTCTTTAAACTGTATATTTTCTACCGGAGCAGGCACTAAGTAACTCTTCTGGGGGTCATAATGATAGTGAGCCGGAGCAGCTTGAATGATCTGAGTAATATCCCCAGGTTCAAAATATTCGTTGCGCCTGTCAACCGGGACAATATCTTCATAAAAACTGTTGTTTAAATGCGTCTGATCGTAGTCTTCGGTAGACGAATCTTCGCTAACCGAATCTTCGGCTATATCGCGTTCTTCCTGTTGCAATTTTGCGTAACAAGGATTCATTGCTTTGATGATCACGCTAGCTGCTTGGTCGCATTCGTCGGTGTTGTCGAGTTTGCCCGCAGTTCCGTACAAATTAGATTCGAGTTCGGCCAGGCTGCCACAGACATTAAATAGTTGTCGCAGCAGCTTGTCAAGTTCTTGGGTTTTAAGCAGCAGCCAATCGCGCTCGCTAAAAGTGAAGTCGTGATAAAGAGTAGAAAAAATGAGGATTTTTGCTCTCAGCGGATTGGTTTGCTGTACAATTTTTTGTCGGACATCAAACAAATTTCCGGCGTCTCTTTCTAGCGACTCTCCTGCGGGCAGTTGCGAATTGAAGTGGTCATCAAATGCAGGTGCTTCGTGACCACCAAAATTAGATATATTTGTTTCTAATTTGGTAAAATCTTGGTACTCGTAAAGCCTGCTCAGTTGGCAGACGATTTTATCTGCGACTAAGGCGTACTCGGTTTTTTTGTTAACCTTGGCAACGATATTGTTTAAAACTGTTTCAATATCTTCTAACCTGCTGTATTTAGCACAGATTTCTTCGATCAACTTTCCTACATCTGCGCTGGCGAGTTTTGCCGGATCGTTTTCCCAACTTTCTTTACAAGCAAAAAATATGATTTTTTTAATGCGCGAAAGATTGAGATCTTGTTCAAATTCGCGAACAACTTCATCTAAAATAGATAAAGATTGCATAGTTTTCCTCTCCCAAAAAATACCCTATTAGTCGATTTTAGATTTTAGATTTTAGATTTTAGATTTTAGATTTACTCTCACATTGAATCAAAGGAACCCGAACAGGAGTGTAAAATCTTAGTATCTCCACGACTTAAGTCGGGGACTTGTACCCGTTTTTGGGCGAGTCAAGAGTCAGCGATAAATAATAAAATCATACCACATTTGATAAATGCAAGACTTTGATGCGATCGTAATTGGCAGCGGTATTGGCGGCTTAGTGGCGGGTGCGATGCTGGCTCGCTACGGCAAAGGGGTACTCGTCTGCGAGAGCCACACCATAGCGGGGGGGGCTGCTCACAGCTTTTCGCGCCGGGGATTTCATTTTGATTCGGGGCCTTCTTTTTATTGCGGTTTGAGTGACCCCCAGTCGCTGAATCCTTTGCGGCAAGTCTTGAATATTTTGGAGGAATCGATCGCAGCTATTGCCTACGATCCCCTGGGGCATTACCATTTTCCTGAGGGAACTTTGCCAGTTTATGCTGATGCGAGAAATTACTTAGATGCTGTAGCTAAATTCGCACCGCAAGGCGCTATAGAATTGCAGCAATTTCAACAAAATTTATTAGTTTTGTATGAAGGTTTGCGGGGAATTCCGGCTTTAGCACTGAGATCCGACTGGCAGTTGATACCCGTGTTGCTGTCTCGCTACTCGCCTGCTTTGCTGAAGCTTTTGCCGTCATTAGGTGCGATCGCCAGTTCGGCTGGTACATTAATGGATAGGGACGTGCAAGATCCTTGGGTGAGGCGTTTGATCGATTTGGAGTGCTTCTTGCTATCGGGCTTGAAAGCGCATGGAACCGTCGCGCCAGAGATCGCTTTTATGATTGGCGAACGATCGCGATCGGCGATCGAGTATCCTGTAGGTGGCAGCGGTGCGATCGTCGATGCTTTAGTTCGAGGCTTGCAGCGCTGGGGTGGAAAATTGCGATTGGGAACACCAGTCGAGCAAATATTAGTTGAATCTGGTAAAACTACGGGAGTTCGCTTGCAAAATGGCGAAATTATCCGCGCCCCAATTGTGATTTCAAATGCTACAGTTTGGGATACTTATACAAAATTACTGCGCCCTGAAGATTTGCCGGAAAGTTACCGAAAAACTGCCTTATCGATGCCCGCCGTAGACAGTTTCATGCACCTGCATTTAGGCATTAAAGCCGAAGGAATCGAAGGCTTGACCGGCCACCACGTCGTCGTTCATGACAGCAAGGTTGACATTACAGTACCCGGAAATACCTGCATGATTTCGATTCCGACTGTGTGGGATGCAACTCTTGCACCGCCGGGACATCACGCGATTCACGCCTATACATTGGAACCTTACGCAGGCTGGGAGTATGGCGGCGGTTATCAGGAAAGGAAACAAGAGCGATCGCAATCTCTGTTCAAAGCTTTAGAAAAAATTATACCGGATTTGCGATCGCGAATAGTCCTGGAGTCGATCGGCACACCGCTAACCCACGCCCGATTTTTGCACCGCTATCAAGGAACCTACGGGCCTGCAATCGCCGCCGGCAAAGGCACCTTTCCGGGGCCGCAAACACCAGTCAAAGGCTTATATCGGGTGGGAGACAGCACCATGCCCGGAATCGGGGTTCCCGCCGTCGCAGCATCGGGTATTTTGTGCGCGAATACCCTAGTCAATTCCGACATCACAGCACAATTTTTGTAAACCCAGCCGCCACAGGTTCGTAGTAAGGACTTTAGTCCTCTTATAATTTTAAATAGGACTAAAGTTCTCACTACGAACACTTTATCCACCAGCGGCAAAAGCGCCCATAACTGCGATCGACAAAGCCAAACCGGGCAACAGCAGCATTCCTAACATCAAAGCATCATGTCCGCTCATAACTTTCTCCTGATACCGACGTTCGATAGCTTATCATACCCACCCAGATTTCGCCACCGCCTTAACAATTAAAACCGACAGATTGATTCAGGAGTCACCGGGCAAATCTTATTTACAATCGAATTTCCGCGCAAGTCAAGCGTCGTTAGCTTTTGCAAAGATTGCAGTGGACTGATATCGGAGATTTGATTGTTGTACAAGTCGAGTACAAACAAATTATTCAAAGCTTGCACCGCGCTGATATCAGCAATCGGATTATTGAACAAATAAAGTTGAGTCAAATTAGTTAATGATTTCAGCGGAGTAATGTCTGAAATTTGATTGTTGCCAAGGTTCAGATCAACTAAATTAGTCAAACCTGCCAAAGGACTAACATCAGATATTTTATTTTCAAACAAAACCAGTTTATTTAATTTAGTCAAAGCTTTCAGCGGAGTTAAGTCAGATATTTGATTCTCGAATAGAAACAGCGTAGTGAGATTTTTCAAAGCAGCCAGCGGACTGATATCCGATATTTGATTTTTGTAAAGGTAGAGTGTCTGAAGTTCAGTTAAATTTGACAGAGGAGCGATATCTGATATTTGATTTTTGTACAGAATCAGCGCCTTTAAGTTGGTTAAAGTTTTCACGGGACTGATGTCAGAAATTTTGTTATCAAACAAGACAAGTTCGACAAGATTAGTTAGACGCGCCAGGGGACTGATGTCTGATATTTGATTGGTATCGAGAACGAGTTTAGTCAGATTTGTTAGAGATAAAAGCGGACTGATGTCTGATATTTGATTGACATCTATTATCAGAGTTTTCAGGTTGGTTAAAGATTTCAGGGGAGCGAGGTCAGATATTTGATTGCTACTAAGATTTAGATTAGTAAGTTGAGTGAAAGATGACAGGGGACTGATATCGGTAAGTTGAGCAAGTTTAAGATTTATTTCTGTTGTATTAGCAAGCACTTCGTTAGCTCGATCGCACTCGGTAGTATCTGATATTTGCAACAGTATTTCTACGGTATGTTTCGCGCCGGGAGAGAGATTATCTTTGTGCTTACACCAATCGGGAAAGTTATTATAATTTGTTGTCATAGGTTTTACCTGTTAGTTCTTAAGGTACGTAGTTGCGCTTGAGCGCTCTTTCTTTATTATATGAAAGAGCGCTCAAGCGCAACTACATACCTGTACCTGCACGTGTAAATCTTACATTTCCCGTAAATCTAGCAATTATGTCTAATTTGTGAATCGGATTTTTGCGGATTTTGAGAAATGTTAGCAAAAATTGTGTAAAGTAATCTTAACATCGTTTATTGCATTCATTTACAGGAGCCAACAGCCGACTATGACGCCAGAACTAATTTTCGATGTAGGTAATGTCTTCGTTTTGCCTTTCTGGGCAATTATGATTTTATTGCCCAACTGGGGAATCACCCGCAAAGTGATGAATTCCTTTATTCCGTTTGCCGTGCTCGCCGTCTTGTACATATATTTGTTTGGTAGCAGTCTGACTCCAGAAAATGCGGCTGCTTTGTCCAATCCTAAGTTAGCAGATATTGCTAAGTTTCTGGGGGAGGAAACGGCTGCTGCTACGGGATGGATTCATTTTTTAGTGATGGATTTGTTTGTGGGACGCTGGATTTATTTGGAAGGACAACGGACGGGTGTTTGGACTGTTCATTCTTTGGCTTTGTGTTTGTTTGCTGGGCCGATGGGATTGCTTTCTCATATTTTAACTGCTTGGATTACTGACAAGTTTTTCCCTAGTTCTGATGTGGTGGAAACTGCTAGTCCTTCGGTTTAAGCAGAGGGTTTTCAATAGTTTGGATGTTAATCATCCATTTCTTGATGCAGGTTTTAGTGGTGAGGATTTAAGTTGAGATTTATGGATGCGGACTGAAGTCCTCACTACGAACCTGGAAGAAGGACTGAAGTCCTGACTACGAACCTGCTAGAGGTAGGACTAAGCGGGCGACAATTAAGTTATTTTCTAAGATTTCTAAGGAAAAGTCTCCCCCCATTAAACGTACCGCTCGCTGACAAATTAAGAGATTTTGCCCGATCGACCTATTTGACGTAACGGCCAATATATCGCCGTGGAAACCGCCGTTGAAGCCGGCAAGTAACTGTCGATCGCACTCGCCACTATCAATCACAGATAATTCTAGCCATTCTTCCCCCAAAAGTTGAGAGCGAATCTCAATCTTATCGCCAGCTCCAGAACGCCTGCAAGCCATCGCCAGCAACTCGCACAGGATCAAATCCAGCTTGATGCTATCTCCGCGAACTCCCAAAGTCTTACCCGCAGGCAGCGACACAGCGGTCTCTCTGTTCACTTCCAGCAAGATTCCCGACTGTTTGACCAGGGGGGCCGTGCGATCGAGCGATCGCCTCAGCCAAGCGCTCACAGGAACCGCATCTTGTCCGAATTGCGGCCGCCACTGTTCCTGTTTCAGCACCAAATGAATTGACCCCAAAGCATTGCCAATTTGCCGCAAAACCTGTTGGTAGCGCAAGGTTTTCAGAGCATCCTTTTGTTCCTTCGCCGACTGCAAAATCGACTGGCTCAACTCTCCCAACTCCTTGAGGCCCGCTGCCACAGTCCGGTAAAAATCCTCGAAACGGCGCTGCTTGTACCAGTTGAGCATCTCCAGATCCAATCGCTGCGACTCCTGCGCCGATTGCACTGCCACATACCTGCGCCGCCAAGCCAACTGAGATGCCATCGAACTCAGCAAATTCACCGACAACTCCGACCACTGGCGGCCCGGAGCGTCCGCCACCACCACAATGCCCAAGGGAGCGTGTTCTGGGGCACTCCGCAGCGCCACTGTCATAATTTCGCCAATTCCTGGACTCCGCAGCCACCGCTTTGTCGCCAGCAGCACTTGGCTCATACTCTGTTGCAGCACGCCTCCTGCCGCCAGGGTTTGTTGGATCAAAGCGTCTGTTTGGACAGGAATCAGCGCCTCGGGATTCAGGGCAAATACGGGATTGGCAGCTACTGCGGCGGAGATTGAAGCTGCCTCGTGGCCGGGATTCCAAGTAATTACTGCCACTAAAGGACAGGCAATTGTCTGGGAAACGTGTTCGGCAAAATGACGATCGAGCTTTTGCAGCGGCAACTCTGGGAACATATTCGGCGAAGCAACAGATTTCTGTTGTGGAGATTGCGGCTCGCCCGAATGCTGCAACAGCGCCAAACCCGATTTGATCGATCGCTCAAATTCCTGATATTTGTCAATTTCCGAACTCTGCTGCCAGGAGTGCAGAATCAATCCTAACTGTTGGCTGACTACTCGAACTAATTCTCGCTCCGATCGCCTCCAAGTGCGAGTTGCGCTGTGCCCGACAACCAGCAAACCCTCGATCGATTTTCGATTTTCGATTTTCGATTTTCGACTGGGGTTTTCTCCCTCGGACTGTTTTGTGCGAGTGCTCGATGCCAAAAGCGATCGCACCCCCGCTTCCGCCAGCACTTCCCGCCAAGCGCCCAACCGCCCGTCTTCCTCCCAATTTTCGATCGCCAGAGGTTCCGCGCTTTCTTGCAGCAGCCCCACATCAGCCACATCAAGGGCGTTGAGTGGCGACGGTACTTGTCTGCGGTTGCGGGGCAGATTTTGGGAGACAATTTCAAAGCGATTTTGTTCTTCCCTGTACAACAACAGCAAAAAGTATTCGCACTTGAGCCGAGAGCACAACTGCTCCGCCGTATTTTTCAAAGTCGCCTCCCAGTCAGCATCGCTGTAGATGGCGCGAGCTATTCCGGCAGTTAAATCTCGATCGAGCTGTGTTTGCTCAATCCTCTCCTCCATTTCCGACAGAGGAGCCGTCAGAGCCACTAATTGCGCCGCTCCCCGCAGGTACTGTTTTTCATTGTCTTGCCAAATCCGCGGCTCGCCAGCTTCCACTGCCAAAAATCCCAACAATTCCCCTTCCAAAACAATCGGCGCCGCCAACAGAGAGCGAGCGCGAATTTGCTGCATCAACCGCCCCGTCAGCTCAGTTTTCAGAGAACTGTGAGATTCACCGATCCAAACTATTTGTTGGGCCGCTAAAGCCTGATAAAATTCGCCCAAGTCTTGCACAGTAATGCCCGAAGCCGGTCGGATCTGGCCCAAACCAGGAGCAATTTGGCGGTTGCTAACTCGGCGCCAAAAATAGCGCCGCTCTCGCTCGAACCAATAAACATTAGTGCGCGTCGGCTCAATAAATTCATGGGCTTGTTCGACTACCGCTTGCAAATATTGGTCGAGCGATCGCAATTCCCGCAACTGCGAAATCAGTGCTAACAGAGACTCATCCGGGCGTTTGACCTGTTGTCGCTGCCAATCTTTTTCTATTTGATAAAGAGCAGTTGCCAGTGCTCCAAATACGATCGCCAACTGCGTTTTTTCTGCCGAATTTGGCGCAGAACCCCACACGTCTGTCCCCAGCAGAATCACACCGTAGCAGCGGTCTTTGTAGCGCAACGGAAACAGAGTCGTGCCTTGAATATTGTAAGTTTGAGCCGCTTTGCGCCATTCTCCGGCCCTGTTTTCCGATCGCAAATCCGGGACTCCCACGGGCCGGAGCTGAATCACCACTTGTTCCAGCAAATCCCCCGGAGTCAGGGAAAACCGCTGTTTGAGAAAAGACAAGTCACCGTTAGGAGTCATGCCGCCTTTCCCTAACAATCGGTGCGCCTGTCGATCGTACAACCCGATCCAAATCAACCGCCAGTCAAATTCCGCTTGCAAGTAACCGAGTGCCGTCTCCAGCAGCACTTCCACATTCTCCTCTTCTCGGAGAGTTTGGAGCACGCGCTCCAGCCCCGCGATTTGTTCGTCTAAATCCTTCGCTCTTTGCTCCTGCCCCATGTCCCAGATTCCCCACACCTTTGTCCAATTTCAACTTACAAACTTAAAAATTTCAAAATTTAAAATGGAAAAGAATCAACCTATAATATAGTCGTCTAAATTATGCTTCAATCTAAAATGTCGATCCGGTCGATCGCAGTAAAAGTAAAAATCTCACCTTCCCAGGGGAGTAGCTCATTTTTATAAAAAGCATTTTATTGTATATATATAGTGCTGTCCCGGCTCGCTTGGTTATAACCGCAAGCGAGCGGGGACAGCACTATCAAGGCAAAACTGAGATGCTCCCCCTTTCCAGTCTCCTGCTGACTATTTTTATTTCCCTTCTGATTTCTCATTTGTCAATAGCCCCAGGACAAGTCATTGGATATTTATCAATTAGGTGTGCGCCCGCTGTTGTTTTCAGTATTGAAAACCGATGCCGAGTGGCTGCACAACCGCACTCTTCAAGTTCTAGAAATAGCAGCCCGAACCCAGTCTAATCCTGCCACCAGTCAAATGCTCTCTCGATTGCAGAAATCTTTGGGAGTCCAAGATTCTCGCCTCGAACAATCGAAGTGGGGACTGAGCTTTAAAAATCCTGTCGGCTTAGCGGCAGGATTTGATAAAAATGGTGTAGCTGCGGACATTTGGGCAAATTTTGGCTTTGGCTTTGCCGAACTCGGTACAGTCACCTCCCAAGCGCAGCCGGGAAATCCCCAACCTCGGTTGTTTCGCTTGTCTGCTGACAGTGCAGCCCTCAACCGCATGGGATTTAACAATCAAGGAGCCGCGGCAATGGCAGCCCGGTTTCAGGAAGCACAGAAAAAGTTAAAATTAGACGGCTCGCGCCCCATGCCTGAGCCTCCTTTCCCCTTGGGCATCAATCTTGGTAAATCTAAGGTAACACCGTTAGAGCTGGCCGCAGCCGATTATTTGGAGAGTTTTAAGCTGCTCAAAGATTGGGGCGACTATTTTGTAGTCAACGTTTCCTCTCCCAATACGCCTGGATTGCGATCGCTCCAAGATGCTGCTGGGCTTAGCACAATTTTGGAAACTTTGCAACAAGAAAATCGGGGAATCAAGCCAATTTTAGTCAAGATTGCGCCGGATTTGGAACCAGAGGCGATCGCATCCATCCTCGACTTAGCAAAAACCTACCAACTAGCAGGAATTATCGCCACCAACACCACGATCCGCCGCGACGGATTGAAAACCCAAATCTTGCCAGAAACAGGCAAACCCATCGCCGAAGAAGCGGGCGGAATTAGCGGAATACCAGTGCAAGTGCGATCGACAGAAGTAATCAGATTTATCTGGCAATATACCAAAGGCGAATTACCAATAATTGGAGTAGGTGGCATTTTCACCGCCGAAGATGCTTGGGAAAAAATTGCCGCCGGTGCGAGTTTAATTCAAGTTTACACAGGTTGGGTTTACGAAGGGCCTTGGATGGTACGCCGAATTTTGGCAGGCTTGCTGCAAAAGTTAGAAGAAAAAGGATTTAATTCAATTTCAGAGGCCGTTGGTTCGGAAAATATTAAATAGTCGAACATTTTTCAAGGTACGTAGTTGCGCTTCAGCGCTCTTTCATAGATATAAAGAAAGAGCGCTGAAGCGCAACTACATACCTGGATCTGAGTACAGCACTTAAAAAAAATGCTTACATAATAATCTGACACCAAAATAGCAGCTTATCCAAGCACTTTTTCAAGAGTAATAAAATAAAAGTTATGAGCGCTGCGTTCAAGATTTTAGCCCTTAAAAATAGGACTAAATCACTCACTACAAACGGGGTTGTTTATCAAGAACAGCAAATTATTTAAGTTCAAGAGTTGTCAGTTTTGAGTCAAACAAAATTGCCAACGCAACTCACAACTCAGAACTCGCCAGTTGCGGTAGCGCTCCCTAAATTACTTGCGTTTAGAAAATTCTGAAATCTTCCAATCTATGCTCGCCATCAAGAAACGTTCTAGAGCTTTTAAATTGTCTTGTTGGATATTTTGAATAAGTTGAAACGCATTTTCAGACTGAACATTTGCCGAAAATTCGTCAGCGGTTGCTGGTGCTTTTTGCGATTGGGCTGGTTCAGAAGACGCCTCAAATCTGATTTGTGGGTGCTGATTTTCTTTTTCAGTCATTTCTGAGTCACCTCCTTGAGTGATTAGATACATAACCATGACTACAAATACAACTTATCTGTATCCGGGATTTGGGAAGTAAATTTTTCAGTCCCCGAGAATCGCAGTTACCAAGAGACTTGAAAGTTTTGAGTTCAGTTATCAGATATCTTCAACAGCACTTATGCACTTTCCCTCAGAAACCCATTCTTTTTGGGTAAGTCCTGTTGAATTAATACCTCGTATTTTCCGATAAAATAACCGCGATCCGGTTTTGAGTGAGGAATGCGAGTCCTCCATACAAACTAATTTCATTGCGCTCGTGACCGCAGGCACGATATTACCAGACAGAATTGGTTGAAAGCCCGCCCGCCCGGGAGAAATTAAAATCACGCTATTCATTACTCCAATCCTCTTCCTTCTAGGTAGAGGTCGCTCTTAAACTGTCAACTGTCAACTGTCAACTGTCAACTGTTGAAGCATTCCTAACTCACACACTGCCAGTGATGCACATCACTGAATTGTTATATTTACTTAACAGTAATATTTCCGAAATTCTGATATGGTTAAAGCTTAACAATTAATTTGACTGCGATCGCTCTCAAGCTGAAAGCAAGGGTCTGGAAAATATTAAGAAACTGAAGGTGTAGAGCCGATGGCGATTTATGTTGATACAGCAATTGTAGCGGAAGCCATACGGGCGAGCAAGTTCGGGTGGATAGCGGGAATTACTACTAATCCCACACTTTTGGCAAAAAGCGAGCTATCTCCTGAAGAGACACTAAAACAACTGGCACAACTGATTTCCGGGGAAGTCTATTATCAGCTAACAGCATCTGATTTTGATGGCATGGTAGTAGAAGGAAAGGCAGCTTTTGGATTAATTGGACAACAGACAGTTTTGAAAGTTCCAGCAACGGCGGCGGGCTTCCAAGCAGTAGCCCATTTGTCGCCGGAAATTCCTTGTGCAGTGACGGCTATTTACAGTGCAGCCCAGGCCGTTGTTGCCACAGAAGCCGGCGCCAAATATGCGATCGCCTACGTGAATCGTGCCACCCGATTGTTGGGAGATGGTTTTGCCTTGGTGCGAGATATGGCAAATGTCTTGAAGAACAGCAATACTCAGATTTTGGCAGCCAGTATTAAGTCGCCGGAAGAAGCGGTGAAGACTTTGTTAGCTGGATCACATCATTTGACATTGCCTTTGGATGTATTGCAGGCAATGGCCGTTCACGAATTGTCCCAGCAAACAGTTGATGAATTTGCCAAAAACGGGCGGGGAATTTTCGGATAATATCAAATCCCTTTGCACAATCTGCTTCGTAAAACTTACCCAAACTTAACTAAAGCCATCTTTAGCTACAATGAAAGAGTTCACTTCCTGCGCTATTGAGTGGTCGGCCATCCCAAGGTA
>NZ_JAEQDE010000174.1:0-10076 GCF_020737865.1 Microcoleus sp. PH2017_35_SFW_U_B | reverse complement strand
CCGAAAGCCTGCGTGTTTTGCCATCAAGGTTGCTTCAGTATTATTTAATTTGAGCGCTCGCTTGACGGCAAACATGGAACTGACTCTCAGCAATCAACTTTAGATAAGTTTAGCAAACTATTTGCCACTTAACTCTTGCTCCTAGGAAGAGGATTTAATGGCGTGAACCAGTAACTTGGCAATTTCCGAGAGTTGCTTTTTGTTGAAGGTTTTGAGCAAAAGCTTGACTACCGCCTTAGGTTCAGCGGGAAGAGCTACTTGCTTCGACGCTGCTGCTGGGGCTGCTGGGGCGCTTACCTCTGCTGGTTTTGGGGCTGCTACCAAAAGTAGCAAATTTTTACTCGGAGCGATCGTCTTAACTTTCCCCGTTTGCACCAAATCTCCCGCATCCTTGAGCTCTTTGATAATCAGCGGAGCTAAGACTTTATAAGAGTTTTTGGGATTAACGATCGCCCCTCTAGCAGTTTTAACTAAATTTTGCCAAGGCTCAAATTTAGCTCCCAACTTATAGAGTCGAGCGCACGCAGTCGCCAATTCCTGACGGCTAGCAGCAGATTCTTTCTGCTTGAACACCTGCAACATCTCTTTCAGTAAAACCATCACTTGAACAGCAAAATTCCCCGGCGCGGCGCCCGCTGTTGGAGCCGCGACAGGTGCACGAGTTCCAGCAGTAGCAACCGCCACAACTTTGCCCGCCGCCAAGTTGTTGAGATGAGTTTCCAGTTGAGCAAAAACTGGCATCACCTGCTGGACGAGTTTTTCTCCCTCTTCATTCCTCAAGCCAAAAGGCCCTTCCAGTCGCGCCAGCAAGTCTTTAAGCGTATCAACTCCCTTTAAAAATAGAGATTCTGCCGTTTGGTCAACTTGCTTGACGGGCCCATCCTTGAGTACCTTAAAACAATCTTCCAAGCGGTGAGCGGTTGTTTTAATACTATCCAAGCTGAGCATAGCCGCCCCTCCTTTCACAGAGTGGGCGGCTCGAAACATCTCTTGGACCATTTCGGGGTCTTTCATCGTGGACTTCAAATCCACCAAACCATTTTCTAGAGTATCGAGGTGCTCCTTAGCCTCCTCTATAAACAAACGCATTATTCGATCTTGCTGATCTGACACGACAGTCCTCCTAACAATCTCAGCATCCTCCAGAAAGAACCATCTTCGTGGGAGGAAACACGACTCCTGCCAAAAGTCAGAAGCTCCCATGCAAAATATTCTAGCCTGCCTCTTGTGAAAGACTGACAATACTCGTGTCTGGGCGGTTTTAGCTCTCTTTCCTGGTGTGCTGGAGATCGATTTTAGAGTTCTGAGGGAGTATCTGGAGCAATTTCGATGCCCATTCCTTGTTTGATCATCTGCTGATCCGTAATCAAGTCGTTCAATTCCTTGACTTCGACGCCGATTTTTTGGCAAGCTTCTTTGAGTTCCCGCTCAAAAGTGTTGAGGTCGCTTCCGTAGCCGCAAAGCTCGGCGGCTGTGGTGATTCCTTGTTGGGCATTGGCTTTGGCGCAGTCGATCAATTCAAGACCTTTGAGGGGTTGGGATGATGCCATAATATCAAACCACAATTTATCTTTTGTCCCACTGTACCTAGAACGTTGAGGTCGATCGATCTATCGAAAGGCATGAAAAATCCTAGCGGTGCTGCGTGTTACCAATAAATTATTTTTGGGGACTTCCTGTCAAAATAGCAGTAGTTAGGATTTTCTAACCGCTCGTAAAAACATGGACAAAGCTACCCAAAAGTAGTCAATGTTAGACATCTACGTTGGTAATTTTAGTCCACAGTCCTAAAACTCAGCATTGATTGTTTTGCCAGTTGAGGCTCTATATAAACCACGCTGAACGCGTTTACCGCTAAAAACAGGCTTGACCTCTGTCTTTTTGTTATACCTCAAACACTACAGCAAACGGTCGATCGCACGCCCCCGTTCTCCCAAGCTCAAAATTTCCCGACATTTCTCTTGCCAAGTCGAAGTCATTACGAGTATGATTTAACAAGAAGCAAAAAAGAGAGCCGCCATGAGGATCGAAGAAATTCCTCTCAACCAGATTCGCCGCCCCCTGCCGCGAGTCAACGACCAAACTAAAGTAGCCGCCCTCATGGAATCCATCCGGGAGGTAGGTTTAAACGAGCCCATCGACGTGCTAGAAGTAGATGGCCAGTATTACGGATTTTCCGGCTGCCACCGGTACGAAGCTTGCCAGCGCCTCGGTTTAGAAACTATCCCGTGCAAAATCCGCCGAGCTCCCCGTGCTGTGTTGCAGATGCACCTAGCCTGAGCAATTCACGACAGGCAAATATTCGATCGCCCAAAACAGCCAAAACAGCCAAAACTAACTGTCCAAACAGTCTCAGATATTCGATCGACAATCACCACTAACAACCTAAAAACCTATGACTACCAACAACCACAAACAACACCTTTACCCGACGCGCATCGATATGTCAGCCGCCACCCGCTCTCAAATAGTCGGGCTGCTCAACGCCACGCTAGCAACCACTCTGGACTTAAAAACTCAAGTCAAGCAAGCTCACTGGAACGTCAAAGGCATGGACTTCTATCAGTTGCATTTGCTGTTTGACGAAATGGCCGGGGAACTCGAAGAATACGTCGATACGGTTGCTGAACGAGTCACTGCTTTGGGCGGTTTGGCTGTCGGAACAGCCCGCACAGCCGCCGCAGATTCGATTTTGCCAGAATTTCCTTTCGACATTCTAGATGGCAAGGAATACGTCACTGCTTTAGCCGATCGCTATGCACCCTACGCCCAACATCTACGAGTTGCGATCGACAAAGCATCAGAACTTGGCGACGCCGATACAGCCGACTTGTACACCGAAATTTCGCGGGCTATTGACAAACGTTTGTGGTTCCTAGAAGCGCATTTGCAAGCTTCTGCGACAACTGCAACAGCCGTCGCTGAGAAAGTTGCCGTCAAATAGCTACAACTTTTAGAGCCCGCCACAGGCTTTCTGGCCTGTGCCACAACTTTTGTGGGGTGGGCCGGAGAGCCCGCCACAGGCTTTCTGGCCTGTGCCACAACTTTTGTGGGCCGTTGCTCCTAGCCCGCCCCAAAGATGTATTTCCGATCGGCTCCCGACAGTTTACGATCGAGAATATGTCCATTTATTAATTTGGATGAAATTTTCGTGGCAGCTAATATTCCAGATTATGCTCCTCAACTGCAACGGCTGATGCAACAGGCCGGGATTTCGAGCGATCGAGAACTCAGCCAAAAAGCAGGAGTTCCCGAAATTCAGGTCATCCGCCTGCGTCGCGGCTTAGCTTTGAAAACCCGAGCCGACATCCTGCTCAAAATCAGTCAAGCTTTGCAAATTTCCTTAACCGAACTGCTCGCAACCTTGGCGCCAGACTTTGTAGAGTTAGAAAAGGCACCACCCACAGCCTTAGAACAAGAATATCAGCGCCTCCAAGCTGCGATCGCACAGCAGCGATCGTCTTTGATGGAGGAATTCCAGCTTGCTAGCGTACAAATTTTAGAATCTTGGATGTTGCAGTGGCCGACTGCTGCCAGCAAAGCTCAGGAAAATCACCACTTGCGGGCCCAGAAACTGCTGCCGTTGCTACGCCCCGTCGAGCAGTTATTGCAGCATTGGGGCATAGAGTCGATCGCCCCAGTCGGAGCAGAGATTCCCTACAACCCGCAACAGCACCAGCTCATCGAAGGAACAGCCCAGGCCGGAGAACCCGTCAAAGTCCGCTATACAGGCTACACACAAGGCGATAAACTCCTCTACCGCGCCAAAGTTAGCTTAGTTTGATGCCATTCTGTATTCAGCAGAACAAAAATTGTCCCCCTCTCACAATTCACTCGCGGTGGCGAAGCGCTGCGAGTCCGATCGGCGTTCCCATCCGCAAAGAGCGCCATCTCTTGCACTCAACAATATTCTCCCGTTCTCGGATTTTCCGTTTCTCTTATTTGGATCGGAGTCCATCTCGCAGCTATACTTAGCCTAGTCTGGCTAGAAATTCTGACATTCCCATCGCAAAATATGAGTCCTGTAGTTAAAATTATTCAGCCCTCTGGCATTTTAGACGGCACCAAGGCAAGTCAATTCCGCCAAGAGATTAGCGACCTAGTGGAAGCGGGAGCCGATGTGGTATTGATAGACTTCACTGATGTGACTTTTATGGATAGTTCTGGTTTGGGCGCTTTAGTATTAGCGCTCAAAACAGTCCGGGCCGCTGGGAGTCAATTAGTCGTCTGTTCTATCAACGAGCAAATCCGCATTTTATTTGAACTCACCAGCATGGATCGAGTTTTCGAGATCTTTCCGACCCGGGATGCTTTTAATCGCAAAATTGTCTCCACTAACTAACTCTTTTGGCTGCTGTCTTCTTGCCATTTGGTTGCAAATGTGATGCAAGAGGTCAGCTAGCCAAAGTTGATCTTGAGTAAAGACCAATCATCATCAAAAACTGCTTTAGCGTTCAACTTTTGAATGTAGTTCAGAACCAGTTCTAACTGATCGGCAGTTGCACCGTTGTAAGATGCTAGCAGGTCGATGAAAGGGTCTAGCCCCCAGATATTGCCGTCAGGTTGGTGAATCTCGTATACCCCGTCGCTAAAGATGTAGAGAGTGCTTAAATCCTCGACATCGCAGCAATTATCGACATAGCGGGCGTCGGGGAACATCCCAACTGGCATTCCGGGGGTTTTTAATTGCTTGATTTTAGCCGTGCTCGCAGGGGACTGGGAAATTAACACGGCCGGGGGATGGCCGGCGCTGGCGTAAGTTAGCTGCCGAGTAATGCGGTTGTAAACGCCATACCAGATGGTGAAATATTTGTCATTTTGGTAGCTCATCTGGAAGGTGGTATTGAGGGCCCGCAAAACATCGCTCGGTTTGTAGTAGTCAATGTTGGGCAGTGCGCGCGATCGCAGCAAATTCAGCACCGCCACAGAAGGCAGCGCCGCCCGCAACCCGTGACCGGCTACGTCAAGCAAGTAAATCGCCAAATAATCGGCATCCAGCCAGTTGTAGTCGAAGCAATCTCCGCCTAACTGCCGGGAGGGAATGAATTTTGCCTCGATGCTGACAGGTTCCGTCATCGGATCGGGCAGCAGCGATTGCACGTACTCCGCTGCTTCGGCTAACTCTGCTTCCAGGCTTTGCTTGGCAATTTTCAAATCTCGGCTGAGTTGGTGCAGCCGCAATCCTGCGCGTACTCTCGCCTGCAATTCGTTGAGTTCGATCGGCTTGGAGATAAAATCGTCGGCACCGGCGTCAAGCCCTTTGACTCGATCGGCGATCGATCCCAAAGAAGTCAACAAAAAGAATTGTGTAGTTGACAGTTCCGGATCAGCCTTAACTCGACGGCAAACATCAATGCCGGTCAAACGCGGCATGATCCAATCGCAAATTATCAGCGCCGGACGCAATTTTTGCGCCTGGGCCACGCCGTCTTCGCCATTGCTTGCTACTGTCACTTCGTAACCCTGTTTTTTCAGGGTTCTTCTCAGCAGCTCTTGAACAGCCGTATCATCGTCAATAACCAGAATTTGAAACATGGCACTCGGGTACTACAAGTCTTTCAAAGGTCTGGGGGTCATTTAAAATATATCCTGTGAGGGCGATTGTCTGAGATTGAGTATAGTCTAATAACATCGCTTTTCAGGTAAATGCTTTTGCCGGCCAGCCATCGAGTTCAATTTACCTTTAAATTTGATGCAAATTTTGGTTGGGTCGAACTTCACCCAGTTTATCCTCAGAACATAAACTTTGATAGATTTTTTTTGGGCAGCAGGGGCGAATTGACATCGGGGCGCGACTTCTGGTATCGTAAACAGCTAATTACTCGATTTGACATTTATTTTTTTAGCAGTACAAGCCAGTACAGTCGAACTCCCATTCAATTTTGCTTGGTTTTACACGGTCAGCCGCCGCAGCAGCAACTGGAAAATGACGCTGCCATTGAAGAACTGCGATGGGTGATGTTGGCGCTAGCAGTTGCCCGCATTTTGGCAAAAAAGTTAACAACGTAAAGTACAGGCAGTATAATATTTGCCTCTATTTTAGCTAATAAAACAGCAAGAAGCCTTTCACCTGCCCGATAGGGAGGTGATGAGATGAATTGCGAGCGAGTTGACGACAATCCTCTGACCAATGCCGGAGGCGAGGGAAGAGGGTAGGTCGGAAATGAGCTGTCATATTTTGTTTGTACCCATAAATTTGATAGAATAAATTTGGTTAACTTCACCCCTATCGGTGTCTGATCAGCCTCTGTCCAGTAGCATTGCGATTATTGGTAAGCGACTCCGTTGCACAGCATAGAAGCAAGTAGGCACATCTTGATTAATGCAAATTACCTCCGGGTTTGTCCGATAGTGCGAATCAGCCAGCATCTCATCCAGGGCAGTAAAATTTGTAGGGTACAAGGTAAGAAATTTACAGTCTGCGGTAGGGCATTCCGTGGACTTAAAACAAAGCTCATCGCCTCCGAAGCAATAGCTGGATTGGATGAGAAGCCTACACTGTATTGCTTGCAATCAGTGTAGGAGTATGTCACGGAACTATAATTTTAGTGGCTGAGCGTGATTGAATTAAAAGGTTCCGAAAAGTTGCAAGTCCTAAAGAAAGCGGCTCTTCAAGTCAATACTGGCCAGAGTGCTTTAGAGCCAGTTTTGTCCTGGTTTGCAAAATTGTACGAGCAGCGAATTCCTACAAGTGTGTGGATACGCTGTCAGTTGGCTTTGGCTGAGGGCTTTACAAATGCGGTGCGTCACGCCCACGAGGGCAAACGGCCGGATTTGCCGGTGGAGATTAACGTGGTGGTGTCTGCTGAATCTGTAGAGATTCAAATTTGGGATTCGGGCTCTCCCTTTGATTTAGAGCAAAAAATTCAAGATATGTCGAAAACGATCGATCCTGAAGCTTCGGGCGGGCGGGGCCTCAAGTTGATGAAAGACATCGCAGACAGTCTCAGTTATACGAGAACGGCTGATGGTCGTAACTGTCTGTCGATCGTCAAAAACTATACTCCTATCCCCGAGACGGACGACGAAGATGATATTTTGCAGTTGCCGGACGAACTTTTGGGTTGATCGGCTCATCGGCTGTTAAACGCGCGACAGAGGGTTTAGCCACAGCAGAATTGTCCGTTTTAATTGATTTAATTCTCGATACACTTCTTGTTTTACCCATTGGCCGATCGCGTCGAAGGGTGTAAAAATTTGACCGACAGGCCAGCTAACATCTTGACCTAATGGCGTTTGATGGTTGCCGGCCAGTGTCTGAACTGTAATCATGTCGGAAAATCTTTGTTTTAGCAGACCATTTAACAGCAGGGTTTGGTCGATGTTGTCGCTGTTAAATTTGACTAAAAGATTGCGCCGGATTTGATAGCTATCTTGCACGAGGCGGTTGGTGTCTTGGGGGGAAGGGGTAAACTCTACGTTAAAGACGGGGGAAATTTGCTCGACGATCGGGATTGCTTCGGATGCTGCATAATTGTTGAAAGAGATCAGAATATTGCCGGCTCTTTCTATGTCAAACACCGAGCCGATCAGCAAGTGCAGTTTGCATCCCATGCTGTGCCCCATGCCGTAGACAGGCAGATAGGAAGATTTGAGCAATTTCTTGGCGCGCAACCTATCGAGGGCATTTTCAAACTTGTTGAGGACATCGCGGGCGATCGCAATATGATCCAAAGTATTGACAAACGGGGTTGCTACTACCACATATCCTTGATTCCCCAAGGCCTCTAACAGCCACCGATAGGTCAGTTGCGGTGCAGCAGCTACAAATGCGCCGCCGAGAAAATGTACGATCGCGATCGGTTTCGAGTTTGAGGGAATTAATACCCAGTTGCCAGAAATTTCTTGCCAGTCCATAAATTTAGTCTAGTTCAAAGTAAAAAGGCGATCGTTCTCTGAAGGTATCAGGTAAAAAGGTAGAAAGCATAATTTTTGTTACTTTTTTGCTTTTACTTTCTGCCTAACAAATAGGTTTCCTACCCATTTTTATTCACAAAACTTGGCTTTTTACTTACCATAAATAATTGGTTTAAAGCCGGAACCCCGATCGGGAGGAATTTAAAAAAGACGATTGATTGCTCCAATCCTCTTCCTTCTTTGTCAACTGCTGTCAACTGTCAACTGCTGTCAACTGTCAACTGTCAATTGTCAACTGTCAACTGAATGAAACCTTATCTATTTTAATTGTTTTGGCAGCAAATAGCACGGCGGGCACAGGCTGCTATTTCCGGCTCGCTCGGGTTGAGGCTGGCGGCTGAATATAACACTATACGCGATGGTTAACGCTTTGTTGCGATCGCGCGACGCCAGAGCGATCGAGCGTATCTATTTTTCAGAGGCTTTTATCTCCAAGACGGTTCAGATCGAACCGTCTTAGATTAAAACCTGCATACAAATACAAGAGCCTTTAGGAAAAACCGCTGACTTCCGACGATCGCTGGGGATTAAATTCTGCTGCATGACGGGTGCTTTCTGTCGTTTGACGGCTCAACTTCTCGTGAGATTTCATCCATTTCCACTTGTTCAGAGTAGCTTGAGGATTGAGGGCTGTCGTAGCGATGCCATAAATCAGAGTCAGTACAATCTCCCGATTCAACCAACTTTGTCCCACCTTTCTCATGTAGTGCAGTGCCAAAACTTCTCGGAATTTGTTGAGCCTTGGCAAAAGGGGCAAATTGTTAAAGCACAACTGTTCGTACTCGTTGAGCGATAACTCTTTTTCTCCCCGCAAGCGCCGCAGTTGGTTTTCCTTGACACATTCAGAAGCTATGCGCTTTTTCAGCCAGTGCTTGTCTGTGAGAGAGTTTCCTCTAATTCGATAATTTCCCAAAGGTGCTGTCGCGGCTAGCAAGCCGTGCTTTTGAGCAATTTTGGTAAATAACTCTGTATCTTCTCCTACCTCCCAATCTTCTGCAAAGCCACCTTCTTTGAGCAAAATGAAGCGATCGACTACCACAGAAGACGGGAAAACCCAAGGACTTTCGCCTGTCTCCTTAATCGCCTGCATTTCGGCTTTAGTTGTAGGATAGGTAGGAACGTAACTCAACTTGTTGCCATGCTTGTCTAAATACCGCAAAGCGTGAGCAACTGCTTTGACTTCGGGATTGTCTGCGAGCATCTTCAAACAAACTTCTAGCTTGTTGGGTTCCCAGGTATCGTCACTGTCTAGAAACGCTACATACTTGCCGGTTGCCCGCTTGATCATTAAATTTCTTGACTTGGAAACCCCATAATTGTGGGGATTTCTATAGAACTTAATTCTCGAATCTTGCTTGGCCAGCCTAGCACCAATTTTTCTAGTATCGTCTGTCGAGCAGTCATCAACAATTAAAATTTCTAGATGCTTGTGGCTGCCATTAACTACGGAGGCAACGGCCTCGGCCAGGGTTTCGGCTGCATTGAATGCAGGAATTATTACACTGACTTTTGGGCTGTTCATAACTTGAATTAGTTGTGTTTTGGTAGTTGTTCGCCGAAGTATAGTCTTCGCCACATATGACCCCTGAAATTAGAATACGAAGAAAGTAAGGATTTTCCGCTGAAACTGAAAATTGCTGGCTGTGAAACGCACTGACTGGGATCTAGTGCGATGAAAGCTCGCGTTTGAGCAGTTAAGTTGCAAAGCATAATGTCCGGCGCTAGATGATTCGAGCTTCCACCCCCTGGCGTGTATGCCAGCAAGGGCAAAAATAGGATGCTGTTTCTGAGCGTTCGTATATCTACATAGAATCAACAGTGCTTTCCGCAAAGGATTATACAGCTTTATTAAGTTTTATGACAGGAAATTAAGAAAATTAACTTCCTATATCAAACTTCCTGCCTTGGGGGAAAGAAGAGGTTAACTTACAGGGCGAAATAGTTATCTAAACTTAATCAAAGCTTGCTGGACAAGATAAGTCTAGAATTGAGATAATATCTGGAATGCCGAAAACCAAGGCTCAATTATCCGGTTTGTAAACCGCAGTTCTGTCAGTACCAGCCAGCCTGTTAAGGTCGAGAAGGAAGTCCACAACTCGTTAAATTGGCTGAAAATAGTGGGTGACTCATGGCTAATAGCGACCGCTAGAATTGTTTTT
>NZ_JAEQDE010000173.1:0-7155 GCF_020737865.1 Microcoleus sp. PH2017_35_SFW_U_B | reverse complement strand
AATAGAGGGATTGCCGTTTATTCCTGTAGTTTTAGGACTGTGGACTAAAATTACCAACGTAGATGTCTAACATTGACTACTTTTGGGTAGCTTTGTCCAGGTTTTTACGAGCGGTTAATCAAAAAATCACCTTCAAACCATCCGTTAAATCGGTTACAGAATCGGCGGTCGAACTTCCTTCGGCATTCTACTATATTTCTCAGAAAGCTATCCGGGTAATACAATGAGATTGAGAAACATAGAAAACAGGGAAACCTTGTCAAACCTCACCAATAGGATGAAACTTATGCGTGTAACTACTGTTACGATTTTCAGCGTGCTCGCTCTGCTAGCTCCAGGGCTGACTAAAAAGGCAAATGCAGCCTTCGAGTCTAAACCCTTTGTGCAGGAACAGTACCGCAGAGACTTTACAGCTCCCGCCGATCCGGGTGCGTCAGTACAGCCCGAAGCAACTACCCAAGGAGATATGTTTAACAAGCCTTTTTATGCAGGAGAGCAAAAGCCTGTGAGAAAGGAAAAAACTATCTCCGCAGGAGCAGACGGCCCAGAAGTTGCCGCCATACAGCAGCGGTTGCTGGTTCACGGTTTCGCGATCGGGACGATCGACGGTTCCTATGGTTCTCGCACCACATCCGCTGTCAGTGCCTTTCAGCAGTCTAAGCGGTTGAACTCCGACGGCATCGTGGACAAAGAAACTTGGACAGCTTTAGCCGCAGATCCGGCGCCAGCTTCTGAAAATTTGCAGGGGAATGCTCCCACTCAGAACAGCGATCCTGTTCCCGGCAATCCTGCAACTGCTCTGACTAAAGGTGCTGCCGGTTCCAAGGTGAAGACGCTACAGGTGCGTCTGGAAATGCAGGGTTACGATCCGGGCCCCATCGACGGCATTTTTGGCGCTCGCACTGCTACGGCTGTGAAGAAATTTCAGGAGTATAAGGGTTTGACTGCTGACGGCGTGGTTGACGAAATCACCTGGAAGGCGATCGGGCAAAACTAAGTAATGAGTTAAAAATACGGAAAATTGCTGTGCCTATAACTCAATAAACCCGGCGTGCAAAAATGACCGGGTTTTTGGATGTTGACTTATCGCTATGTTGTGTGTTATAATAATCAAATGTCAAAATGCGGATATGGCGAAATTGGCAGACGCGCCAGATTTAGGTTCTGGTTCCGAAAGGAGTGAAGGTTCAAGTCCTTTTATCCGCATCGCTTTGTAAGGAATGAGAATTAAATAACTTACAATTTTTATTCTTCTTGTGGGATGGGCGTCCCGCCCGTCCTTTATGGACGGGCGGGACGCCCATCCCACAAATATGTGTAAATTATTTAATTCGCGATCCTAAGACTTATGGCTATGCCATTGAGGAGTCTCGATCGATCCTCGATTAACCGGTTTTTGCTCACAAGGAAAGGCGATCGTCTCTTTCTTCAATCAGAACACCTATCCTCGCCGCCTTTAGTCTTCCATTGGTCTGATTCAACCTCCCCCGCCGGATTCGCTTGATTTTCCATTACATTAAATCTGCATTACTTTCTGTGGTCGATTGTATGCGATTACGTGCGGGTTACACTCCGTTACAATCCCAGAAACCTTGCAAACAAGGAGTTTCGAGATTGTACAAACACATAAAAATAAAGGCGGCACCCAGATTTGAACTGGGGGTGGAGGTTTTGCAGACCTCTGCCTTACCACTTGGCTATGCCGCCGTTACGTCTGAAAATTGACGTTATACGATAATACACTAAATCCTGATTATTTCAACATATCTCTCAAAAATTTCCATCGCCCAATGTTCGTTAGCGAAGCCCGCCCCTACGGGGGCTACGCCAACGAAGAGGATCGCCCCCACAACGGCATCCCAGGCTAATCTAGAAATAGCTCGATCGCCTCCGCTTTACCCGCAACAGCAGCCATGACACCAGATTCTCCCCTACTCGTCGCCCAAATCACCGACACTCACTTGTTCGCAGAGTGCGATCGACAATGGAAAGGAATCTCGACAACCCGCACCCTGCTAGCAGTTCTCGATCGCCTGCAACAGATACAGCCGCCCCCCGACTTACTGTTGCTGACAGGCGACTTATCCCAAGACGAAACACCCAAATCTTACCAGCGCCTCATCTCCCTCATCGCCCCCCTGGGAATTCCCGCCTACTGGATACCGGGAAACCAC
Organism: Microcoleus sp. PH2017_35_SFW_U_B; assembly: GCF_020737865.1. Taxonomy (NCBI): domain Bacteria; kingdom Bacillati; phylum Cyanobacteriota; class Cyanophyceae; order Oscillatoriales; family Microcoleaceae; genus Microcoleus; species Microcoleus sp. PH2017_35_SFW_U_B. The sequence goes on along the minus strand of NZ_JAEQDE010000173.1, from coordinate 4,981 downwards.
GACAACATCCCAGTCATGGCAGAAATCTTAAATCAGCCGCCGATTTCCCCTGAAAAATCCTGGATGCTAGGAAACTGGCAGTTTGTGCTGCTTTCGAGTGTGGAAGCGGGATGCGACGGCGGGCGGCTTTCCCCAGACAGCTTGCAGTGGCTGGACTCTCAACTGCAACAAACGGGCGATCGACCTGTTACGATCGCTTTGCACCATCATCCGCTGGCGATCGACTGTGAAATCATGGATGGAATGATGCTGCACAATGCCGATGAATTTTTCGCAATTGTCGATCGATACCCTCAAATCAAAATCGTCCTTTGCGGGCACATTCACCAAGAATTTCATCAACAGCGAGACGGAGTTTCCTACTTGGGCACGCCGAGTACCTGCATCCAACTGCTACCCAAAAGCCATCCGATTGTCCTCGATACTATCGGGCCCGGATTTAGATTGCTCGAATTGGCGATCGATGGTACTTGGGAAACTAAGATTGAGCGAGTAGCCACAGAACCTGCAACAACTTGATAATTTACAGTTAAGAGGTGGTGGGTAGTTGTGCGATCGACAAATCCAAGAATCCTCTACTAGGTTCGTAGTGAGGACTTCAGTCCGCATCAAATTGGTTAGTAGTGAGGACTTCAGTCCCCAGTAAAAATCATATAACTCAAGTCCAAACGAGCCAACCAATTTGATTGTGTTGCTTCAAACGCAAACAGCAAACAACAATATTCAGCAAGTTTCTGAACCCAAATTTACAAATCATAGAACATATTTTTTACTGAATTATATATCAAAACAGTATTAGCAAAAACACACTCAATTGTCAATCTATCAACAGATAGATATCTTTATTAAGGTCAACATTTTATGATAAGTATTGACCGTAAATTGCAGACATATTTAGAGCGCACCGACAACGAACAAAAATATATCTGACAACCTTACAAAACAGGAGAAACTTAATATGTCTCAAGTCAATGGCGTCATGATGCAGTATTTCCACTGGTACAACCCCGCTGATGGCAGCCTGTGGAATCAGCTAGCAGAATCTGCAAAAGATTTAGCAAAAATAGGCGTGACATCCCTGTGGTTGCCGCCCGCCTATAAAGGAACCGGCGGCGGGATGGATGTAGGTTACGGTGTTTACGACATATTCGACTTAGGTGAATTCGACCAAAAAGGATCGGTACGCACCAAATACGGCACAAAAGATGAATATTTGCGCGCGATCAAAGCTGCACAAGATGTAGGAATTCGGATTTATGCCGATGTTGTCTTCAACCACAAATTAGGTGCAGATGCAGAAGAAGAAGCCGAAGCCACACCCTTCAATCCAGACAACCGCAATGACACCGTAGGCGAATATCAAAAAATCAAAGCTTGGACACATTTTACTTTCCCAGGCCGCGACAAAAAATATTCCAGCATGGAGTGGCATTGGTGGCATTTTGACGCCATTGATTACAACGTTTACAACACAGACACCCATGCCGTTTACCTGCTCAAAGACAAAGAATTCGATCGAGGGGTAGACTTAGAAAAGGGCAACTTTGACTACCTCATGGGTTGCGATTTAGATATGGACAACCCAGAAGTCACCGGCGAATTAAAATATTGGGGCGAGTGGTATGTCGATACAACAAACGTTGATGGATTTCGCTTCGATGCCGTCAAACACGTAGCAGCAGAATTTTTCCAAGAATGGTTGGAACACGTCCGCAACTATGCCAAACGCGACCTATTTGCCGTCGGTGAATATTGGTCTTACGAAGTGGAAGCTTTGCACTACTTCATCCAAGCAACGGATGGTAAAGTATCGTTATTTGACGCGCCCCTCCACTACAACTTCCACGCTGCTAGCAAAGCTGGCAATAGCTACGACTTGCGTACCATTTTTGACAACACCCTGGTAAAAGACCAACCAACCCTCGCGGTTACTTTGGTTGACAACCACGATTCCCAACCTTTGCAATCCCTAGAATCAGTTGTCGAGGCTTGGTTTAAACCCTTAGCTTACGCTTTAATCCTGCTGCGTAGCGAAGGATATCCGTGCATTTTTTACCCAGATTATTACGGCGCAAACTATAAGGACACAGCAAATGATGGCAACGAATACGAGATTTGGTTAGACAAACATCAAGGGATTCTCGATCAATTCTTGTTCGCACGCCAAACTTATTCCTACGGGAATCAGTACGATTACTTCGACCACGCCAACACGATTGGCTGGACGCGACTCGGAGATGAAGAACATCCGGGCGGTATGGCTGTGGTACTGAGTAATGGAGGCGATGGCACTAAGTTTATGGAAGTCGGACATCCAAATCAAACTTATATTGACATCACCGAACACATCAAAGAACCGATCGCAACTAATGACGATGGTTGGGCTGATTTTAGGTGCAACGCCGGTTCAGTTTCTGTCTGGGTTCCTCAGCCCTAAGCATGACCTAAATCTTGACGGCATCCTCTATCTGAAGTAGGGTGCGCGCTGCGCACCTTACGGCTACGATCGTCCTATCCAACCATTTTTTACTTGGCTATTTCTGATTTTTGCTGATTAAAGCCTGTTCGTAGTGAGGACTTCAGTCCTCTCTTTCTAATCTTACTTTATAGGCGATCGCGCCACTAAATTATTTAAATAAAAAATTATGAAACTTGCAGAAAAAGTTGCCGTAATTACGGGCGGCGGGTCGGGCATTGGACGTGCAGCAGGAATATTAATCGCCCAAGAAGGCGCAAAAGTTGCAATTATCGATCGCATTTTAGAAACAGCACAAGAAACCGTCCGCGAGTTGGTCAATCAAGGAGGTTGCGGGCTGGCGATTGCCGCAGATGTGGCTGATTCTAAGCATATGCAACAGGCATTTGAAACAATTTTTGACGAATATCAAAGAATTGATATTGTGTTCGCAAATGCGGGGATTAATGGTGTCTGGTCGCCGATAGAAGAGATAGAACCGGATGAATGGGATCGGACAATTAACATCAACCTCACAGGAACTTTTTTGACGGTTAAGTATGCTGTTCCTTATCTCAAAAAACAAGGAGGTTCCATCGTCATTACATCATCGATTAATGGCACCAGAAGCTTCAGGAAAGTTGGCGCTACAGCTTACGCTTGCAGCAAAGCAGCGCAGGTAGCTTTTGCAAAAATGCTGGCACTAGAACTTGCTCCCAGCCACATCAGAGTCAATGTGATATGTCCGGGTGGAGTGCTGACTGCGATCGATCAAAGTACCGTTAAGCGCCATCTCGATCGCATCCTAGTCCCGGCTGATTGTATTAAAGATGTGATTCCGTTGACTGATAATACCGCAGGTTCCAGCGAAGAAATCGCTCAATTAGTTTTATTTTTGGTGTCCGATGCCTCCAGCTTTATCACAGGTACTGAAGTCTGGATTGATGGCGGCGGTTCTTTGATTTAAAATCTGATATTATGCAAGTTTATAGGACTTACACATGGGTATCGAGAAACCGGGTTTCTTCCCTAATTCCTCGCTACTAAACCCTAATTTTTCTAAGAAACCCGGTTTCTAACCCGCCGCGCGCAATTCATATTTGATAAATATTCCCCCCAATTCTCCATTGTTTGACAGCAGTTTGCAATCTCTGCGGTAGCCAGTTATCGTACTGAGGATAAACAGGCAAACGCTGCACGAGTTGCCATTCGGCTGCTGCTAAAATTTCTGTTAAAGTTTGGTGTTGCAGGTGAGGATAATCTGGATTAACTTCATCCAGTGGCCCAATTCCACCTAAATCTCTCGCACCTGCTTCTAAACAAGCTAGCAATATTTGGGGCTGTGCAACTAAATTCGGCGGAATTTGTAGGGCGATTTCAGATGGTAAAATGCTGCGGGCGATCGCAATTACTTGTGGCATTTTTGTAGTATCAAAAACTTCGCCGTCCCAACTTTGCTTGTTTCCCGGACTGTGAGGCTGCAAAATAACTTCTTGAATGTGATTGTAGCGCGAATGAATCCGGGCGATCGCCTCCAACGTCTCAATCCAATCCGCCTCAGCTTCCCCAATTCCCAACAGCAAACCAGTGGTAAACGGAATCTGCAATTCCCCAGCCCATTCTAACTGTTGCAGCCGCAGCGCCGGCACTTTACTCGGTGCGTGTCGGTGAACCGTTTTTAACAAATTGGGGGACAACTGTTCTACCATGAGCCCCATCGAGACATTCACCTGTTTTAACTGTGCCATCTCCTCAAAGCTGAGCGGCCCCACATTAGTATGCGGTAAAAATCCGAGACTAAGTGCCAGTTCGCACAAATCGTAAATCCGCTGAAACCAGGCTTTGCGCCGTTGACTCTGGGGATGTACCTCGCCGCTGAGGATCAGAATTTCAATTACACCTTGAGGAAGCAGCAATTTGAGCTGTTTTTCGGCTTCTGTGAGTGTCAGCCAAGGACTTTGCAGCGGTTCGGCCCGAAAATTGCAATAGGTGCAGCGATTGTAACACTCGTAGGTGGGAACCAACGTATAGGCAGGGCTGTAGGTGACGGTGCGGGACATTCCTTGGGATTTTTATCGATCGGACTTACGCAATAACATATATATCTCACTGGGAGTTTTGCGGTTGGCGATCGCGCTCCTTCATTTATCTTAACACTCACGCCAGTCCCGAATCTCGTTATCAGCTAAATTATGAGCATTTTTTTCTTGGTGCGATCGCCTGTAAATTCCCCAGTCTGCTTTTGAATTCCCCATACAGCAAGCTTTGGGATAAATATAAGTATGGCTTATACCAGTCATAAGAAAAACTGTGCTTAAAACCCCTTTACAAACCGAAATAAAAGCTTTATATTTATTTACATGGCGGAACACAAAGCCGTCACGAACATTGAAAACCAAATAAAGCAATCATAAAACCATGACAGCTACCTTACAGCAGCGCGAAAGCGCCAACCTGTGGTCGCAGTTTTGCAACTGGGTCACCAGCACCGACAACCGCATTTATGTAGGTTGGTTCGGCGTCTTG
>NZ_JAEQDE010000172.1:0-7190 GCF_020737865.1 Microcoleus sp. PH2017_35_SFW_U_B | reverse complement strand
ATTGTGCTTTGTATTATATACGAGTTCCTGCGAGCGTCAACATGGCAGGTAAAAAATTATAATCAGTCCAAATGCAGATTTCTCTGACGCAAGACGCCCGCATCTGTAATCCAATGGCACGGGGGCAAAAACAAATTGAACTACGGGCAAATAGTCTCGCGCCGCCACAATTTGCTCAAAAAGCTACCCAAATAGTCAAGGATGGGTAGCTTTGTCCATAAATTAAGTTACAGTTCCTAACCCATTATCTGAGCCTAAACACCGACATATTTGCAATCGAAACTTACGTCGGTAAAACGATCGTAAACTCACTACCTTTACCCAACTTCGATCGCACCGAGATACTCCCACCCATCCCTTCTACCAACGTTTTGACGATCGCCAAACCCAATCCATGTCCGTCACTAGCTACTTGAATCCCAGCCTGTGGCAAGCGAGTCCGCGCTTCATCTACCCGATAAAAACGTTCAAAAATCCGACTTTGATCCTGAAGCGGAATCCCCACCCCCCGATCGCGTACCCGAATCATTGCCTGTCCGTCAAAACGATCGATACTCAAGATAATCGGTTGCTCTGCTGCTGAATACTTCACCGCATTATCGATTAAATTGATTAATACCTGTTGAAGCCTGTCTCGATCGGCAATTGCTTCGATACTGGCTGTCGCCTCGACACGGATCGTTCGATCGCTATATTTCTCCGTCATATGGGCGATTTCTGCTACCACATCATTGAGTGACAAACGTTCGAGATGGTAGTGTGCATATCCACTATCGGCTCGCGCTAAGTTCAACAAATCCTGAAGCAGTTGCACCGTGCGCTCGGCTTCTGATGCCGCTGTAGAGAGGGCTTCTTGCTGGTAATCGTTTAAATTGGTACTGCGGCGGAGGACGCTTTGCAAATAACCCACTACCACCGTTAACGGTGTGCGTAACTCATGGGAGACATTGCCGACGAACTGACGCTGATTTTCCCAAGCATCCGCCAGCCGTGCCAGCATCATATTAAAAGTTTGAGCCAATTCCTTGACTTCACTCGGAGCCTGAGTGAGTTGCAACTGGGCTTTGTTCAAATCTGCTGCCGAAATCGCCCCAGCAATCTGGCTTATTTCTTGCAACGGTTGAAGCGATTGGCGAATGCGCAAGGCGATCGCAAAGATGGTGGCGATGGTTGCCAAACAGCAGACGGCAGCTAGCCCCTGGATGGCGGCAATGAGTTGGTTTTGTTCTGATGTGACATCCTGTGCCATATAGACCTTGCCCAGGGGATTGTTCCGCGCTGTGACTGCCCCCCGATACAAAATTAGATAGCGATCGCCCACTGGGTACACCTGGGGTTTGAGCGGCATATCGGCGATCGACATCACTTCATCGCTCACTTGACTCGATTGCGCCAGAAGCTGCTTACCATCGGTACTTTTGACCCAAATTGCCAATCCGGGCACCGAGACATTATCGATCGTTTTTTGCAGCCCCGTGGCAACTGGCAACATCTCGCTATAGAGTTCGACATCGCGGGGAAACCGAGTAGCAATATACTCCACTTGCTGAGTATGTGTGGTAATCAAAAGCTGCTGCATTTTCCAGCTCGTCCACACCGCGACGCTGCTCAAGCCCAGAATTGACAGCAGCGAGATTTCTACGGTGAGCCGAAATTGCAACGATGCCGGATCGAAATGTTGCTGCTTGATTTTCTGGAGCTTCGCTCTAAATCTATCGATCGGTTGCATTGGAAAACCTTGTGGTGCAGTATTTTCAACCGAAATTGAGTGTCACTATTCTTATTTTATCATTATTGCGCTGACATCCTAGCCATAAATGATTTTGATCTAAACATTAGCTGAGAAATTCAAGAAATTATCCTACCAATTACTTATCATTTTCTCATGAGAAACTCTGTTTACCAGAAAAATGGGTTTAAAGCCCCGTCCTTTGAGGACGGCTTTACAAAGTGTCTTGACGGATTGTAAAAGGAATGTATAATGCAGCAAGGAGGTGATGCAACTGTTTAATCTGGCGTATGAGTTTAAGCTAAAACCAACAACGTCACAAGTTCCCATCTTTGAGGATTGGTTGGAGCAATGTCGCCGTGTCTACAACTATGCTTTGAGAGAGCGTAAAGACTGGTACAAATCTCGCAGTTGTCGGATTGACGCTTGTTCCCTTCACTCGGAATACATTATTCCAGCGGATACACCCAGACCGACCTATTCAAGCCAATGTAAAGCGCTAACTGCGTATCGAAAAAGCAGCCACCAACTAAAGCAAGTTCAATCGCAGGTGCTGCAACAAACTTTACGTCTCTTAGAAAAAGCGTTTGTCAGTATGTGGGAACAAGGACACGGATTTCCCCGCTATAAAAAAGTCGGGGCTATGCGTTCCTTCGTGTTCCCGCAGATGGGTGTTGGGGCGATTGAAAACTCAACGGTAAAATTGCCTGTTATAGGCAGTGTTAAATTTCGTCAATCTCGCCCCATTCCAAGCGGTGCAACAGTCAAACAAGCTAGAATCGTCAGACGAGCTTCTGGCTGGTTTGTAATGCTAACCTTGCAATGGGATGTCAGTGTACCGCAGGCAATGCCCCACGGTTCATTCCTTGGAATTGATGTCGGAATTCTTCACTTTCTAGCAACTTCTAGCGGGAAAACCTACCCAAATCCACGACCTTTTCAGACGCTCCAACGCAAGCTTAAATTGCTGCAACAGCGAGTATCAAGAAAAGTAAAAGGGTCAAAAAACCGAAAAAAAGCGCAAGTAAAAGTGAGTAATCTGCATGAAAAAATTGCGAGTATCCGCAAGGATTATTATTGGAAGTTAGCTCATGAGTTGTGCGACAGTGCAGGTTCAATGTTTGTTGAGAATTTAAACTTGGTAGGATTGGCTCGCGGTATTCTCGGCAAACATTGTTTAGATGCGGGATGGGGGCAGTTCTTCCAGATTCTTGAACAATGCTGCTTGAAGCGCGGGGTATTTTTTCTCAAGGTAGATGCTAGAAAAACCAGCCAGATTTGCCCGAATTGCCTCACAGAAACCGACAAGAAAGAACTGTCCGAGCGAGTTCATTCATGCGGACATTGCGGATATCAAACAGATAGAGATGTCGCAGCAGCACAAGTAGTCTTAATTAGAGGACTTGCAGCCGTAGGACATACGGTCAAGATGCTTTCCGAGGGTAAAGCGGTTGCGCTCCCGGTGACGAAAGAATCCCCGTCCTTATAGGACGGGGAGTGTCAATGGGTGTATTTTTGAGTCAGGTAGGCATTAAACGGCAAGCCAATTGTCGGCAACGAGTCGGTGCTGTCGATCTCGAACAATCGATCGAATCCAAAATGGGATTCAAAGGAATTTAGCAAGCACCATGATTGACTTTCCTGGCTACCAAGCGATTGAGAAATTCTACGAAAGCTCTAGATCGGTGCTGTACCGAGCGCGACGCTGTACGGATCTCGTGCCTGTCATCCTCAAAATATCGAATCGAGAATCTCAGTCACCCCAAGAGATCGATCGATTCCAGTTGGAATACGATATTTTGCGAAGCTTAAATATTCAAGGTGTAGTTACAGCTTACGCTCTAGAAACTTATCCAGAAAATTCTGTCATCGTCCTCGAAGATTTCGGTGGAAAATCTCTTCCAATATGGCTGGTCGATCGAACATTTAACCTAGTAGGATTTCTGAATTTAGCAATTAGGCTAACATCAATCTTAGGAGAAATTCATCAGCACAACATCATCCACAAGGATATTAATCCATCTAATATCGTCTTCAATCCCACCACGGGACAGGTGAAGATCGTTGATTTTGGACTCGCTACCATACTATCGCCAGAAAATCCCCTAGTTCGCGATCCCAATTTGCTCGAAGGCACTCTTGCGTATATTTCCCCAGAGCAGACAGGGCGAATGAATCGATCGATCGATTATCGAACTGACTTCTATTCATTAGGTGTGACATTTTATGAATTATTAAGCTATCGACTGCCATTTGAAACGACGGATGCGTTAGAACTCGTCCACTGTCATCTTGCCAGAGAGCCACTCCCACTCCATCAAATCGATCCAGCAATTCCCCTGCCACTGTCCGATTTAGTGATGAAGTTGATGGCAAAAAATGCCGCAGATCGCTATCAAACTACCGATGCTATTTTGGTGGATTTGCAAGCGTGTGTGGATCGAATCGATCGAACTAGCAGTACAGCAGAAAAAGTTACCGAACTAGACAAAATTTCAACTATTACTAAGAATCACCTTGCTTCTACCAGTAACACTACCGGATCGGCAGCACTCGATCTAGCAGCACTAATGAAAGCATCTCAAGCACTTGCTGGGGAAATTGTGCTAGATAAATTGTTAGCAAAATTGATGACAATCGCGATCGAAAACTCTGGCGCACAGCGCGGCTGTTTGCTCTTGCAAAGTAATGGCGAACTAGAAATTGCCGCAATTGTCGAACCCCAAAACGTATCGATTTTACCAGCGATTCTCCTCGATAGTGAAGCTGGTAAAAATTTAGTTTCGCTGGCGATCGTCAATTATGTTGCAAGCACTCAGGAAAGCATCGTTCTCAATCGAGCCGTAACAGACTCTAGATTCGATCGAGATGCCTATATTCGCGCTCGTCAGCCGAAATCAATCCTTTGTACCCCACTGATTTACCAGGGTAAACGTGCGGGTATTTTATATCTAGAAAATAATTTAACGACAGATATTTTTACCCCCCAACGATTAGAAGTTATCCAGTTTCTGTCTACTCAAGCAGCAATTTCTCTCGATAATGCCCAACTCTATAACCAACTAGAATTGCGCGTACAGCAACGCACGATCGAATTGACACAAACGAACGACAGACTTCAATCCGAAATCTTAGAACGCCAAAAATCCGAGCAAATCCTCAGATCGATCGTTGAAGGTACCGTTTCCGCAACTGGTGTAGACTTCTTTCGATCGCTTGTCCGTTCCCTCGCCCAAGCTCTCGATGTCCGCTATGCCTTTATCAGCGAGTGTATGGATGCGCCACCTACTCGCGTGCGGAGTTTTGCCTTTTGGCAGGGAAATGAATTTGGCAACGAGTTCGAGTACGCTCTGCACGGTACGCCCTGCGAGCGGATTATTGGTAGTAATAGCTATCAGTGTTTCCCCGCCCAGATCCAGAGCTTATTTCCTGAAGAAAAGGATGAATTGGAGGCAATGGAAGCACAGAGTTATGCTGGCATTCCATTATTGACTTCGATGGGCGATCTGTTGGGACATTTGGCGGTACTAGATGACAAGGAGATGGAATCTAACGAGCGCACGCAGGCAATTCTAGAGATTTTTGCAGCACGGGCGGCAGCGGAGATGGAACGTCTGCAAGTAGAAGATGCCCTGCGAGTTTCGGAAACCAAGTTCTCGACAGCGTTTCGCTCCTCTCCAGATGCGATCGCCATTAGCACCCTCAACGATGGTTGCTACATCGAAATCAATGATAGTTGCTTGCGGATGCTGGGATATCACCGCGAGGAAATGCTCGGACGCAGTACCCTGGAACTGGGGGTGTGGGCAAATCCAGCCGATCGAATCGCGATCGCCCAACAGTTGCAGCAACAAGGTACCGTCAGCAATCTAGAGATCTCGTTTCGCCGTAAATCGGGGGAGATTTTCCCGACGTTGTTTTCTGCCGAGGCGATCTACTTGGAGGACGAACCATGCTTATTAGCGGTAGCGGCTGATATTACTCTACTTAAACAAGCCGAAAAAGCGTTAGCTAGACTAGCCGAAATTGGCGAACTAGCCGCCACGATCGTCCATGAGGTACGAAATCCTCTCACTACGATTTTGATGGGCTTAAATGCCTTTAAAAAACTCCAACTCTCCGAGCGATTTCAAGAGTATCTAGCTCTCTCATTAGACGAAGCCGATCGACTGCAACGCTTATTGAGCCAGATTTTACTCTATTCCAAACCCCAGACACTCGATCGATCTCGACTGGAACTAAATAGCTTCATCTTAGAAACGTTAAGTACCTTACAAACTATCCCTGCGGCTTTGGGAAAACAGCTTGAATTTATCCCGATCGAACCGATTTATGTGTTGGTCGATCGAGATAAATTCAAGCAAGTAATCATTAATTTGATCGTTAATGCCTGCGAAGCAATAGATATCGGCGATGTTATTACCACTAAGCTCGATCGAACCGAACATCACCGCGTTTGTCTGCAAATTCATAATGGTACGCCAATTCCTGCCGATATTTTGCCACGATTGACACAGCCTTTTTTTACAACCAAAGCCAGTGGCACGGGATTGGGTTTGGCGATCGTCAAACGGATTGTGGAAGCTCACGATGGGGAGTTTAGGATTGAGTCGGGGGAGGAAATTGGATCGATCGTCACAGTGAAATTGCCAACTATGTTGTCTTAGAAATACCTCGAATACTATAGAACCCATTTGAGATCTTTGCTGGCGATCGGAGATCGTCAGCTAGAGACGTTTACACGGTTACAGTGACACTCCAGCCAAAGAAGATCGATCTTAATTTTATCTAACGGTTCGGTTCAGCGGCAACCAACTAACTTGAACGATAGACAAAAAAGTTTCGCTCGCCGCTGCAACCGAATTGTTATACAGATTTACCAGCATTTAATTCAAGTACAACCATCGCTATAACTTCCTAGCAGTTATACTGTAAGTCATTGGTATTTTAAATTTTTCCTGGGCGATGAGGTTTGGAAAAGCATTCCAATATTCATCTGAGTGTTCGCCAAGATACTCTATCATCAAACCCGCCTTCACGGTAGTACCCTGAAGGAAAGGATCAGAGTAAGTTATAATTAGAAATAAGTGTTTGCCATTGCATGATCTGACATTAAAAATTCATTGTTGCCCTAATTGTGGTTCAGAAGAAGTTAGTCGAAACGGTCAAACTCGGCATCATAAACTTTCATTATAAATGCCGAGAATGTGGTCGTCAATTTGTTTTAAATCCAGCAGGTCAGCCTATTACAGAAGAACAAAAATAGTTAATGTCACGGATGCTACTTGAACGTATTTCTCAGGCAGGAATTGCTCGGGTACTTCAAGTGTCAGAAGATACAGTGCAGCGATACGTTAATAGCCAAGCGGCTGCTGTTAAGAAGCAAGTGGAAGTGACTCCCAAAGAAAAAAAGCGCTTGAATGTTCAGATGGATGAGTTATGGTCATTCGTTGATAGTAAA
>NZ_JAEQDE010000049.1:0-83618 GCF_020737865.1 Microcoleus sp. PH2017_35_SFW_U_B | reverse complement strand
AAGACGGCGGTTAAAATCGCCGGATTCGTAGAAGACTCGGCGGTTAGAAACCGCGTCTACACAGACAAAACCCGCCTCCGCGGGTTGAAGAAAAGACGGTTAAAATCGCCGGATCTGATTAATTCTCTTCATTCCGCGGAGGCGGAATTTGTTTGTGTAGACGCGGTTTCAACCGCCGTCTTTTTCTTATATTATAATTTGACTCAAAGTCCTGTAGGTGCGATCGGCTCAATGTCTGGATCGCATCCACCAACTTGATTTGTGCGAATTACCCACAAAAAAGCTCCTTGTTTTAAGAGGATTTTGGCGATCGCATCTTGGGTACGCCTCGGCAGCATTGTTCGGTAACTCATAGCAGCTTTGAACGAATTCACGATGCCAGCAAAAAAGCTTTTTTTCAGTTCAGAATCAATACCCGCCAATCTCGCATTTTTGCGCCAATCTGGACGGACAACACCGAGGGGAATTAATACTTTTTCTAAACTCTCTCCTAAGGCTATTAACTGGTTAAATCTTTCGGTTTGTGCGGCGGTGGGATGTGTTTTCAGCCAGTCTTGAATCTGAGGATTTGACTCAATTTCCGCAGTAATTTTTTTAATTGTCGCGTAAATTGCCTGACTGGAATCTTGGACGCAAGAAGTTGCTGGCGTGACTAAACTGGCGCCGGTGCCGTCTCCGCTGCGGTAGCGCGCCATCATGATATCTAGTTGCTGGTTGAATTCGGCTAAAGGCGACAAGGTGATGCCGTCAAAGTCGTAGTCGCAACACACGCAGTCTAATTTACAGATGATATCGCACACCGGGCGATCGCCCAACCAGCCGCGCTGCAAGTCTCCCATGTAACTTTGCCATTTGCTGGAACCTGCTACAATTCCGTCTGGATTGTGGGCATAAACTTGTTTGTATTCTATGTCAAAACGCAGTTCGCGGGTAAAGCGATCGCGCACAACTTTTGCTACTCCAAAAGCAAAATGTCCGGTGACAATTCTCAGCGGTGCCGGTTCGCCGCCTTTGCCGCCGATACCGCCGAAACAGTGAATCACTATACCGATATCTCCTTCTTGCCAAGGGGAGATTGAATCGTTTTCTGTAGCATCATTTGGCATCAACAATACTCTTTTGGCTTGTCCTTTTTGCGCCCTAGTATTTAACCAGTTTTGGTCTTTTAAATAAGCGAGAGATTTTTGTAACCCGAAATGTGTTTCATCTGGGATTAATTGGGCAATTTTCCGGGGTTCGATAGCCTGAACAACAAAAATATTATCTTCATCTCTTTCGCCGTAAATGTACCAGCCCTCTGAATTTAATGGCGATTGTTCGATTTGGTGATTGGTAGACCTCGCTATCCCATTTTTGTCTGGCTGTACTTGGGGAATCCGAATGATTTCGGCGGCGCCGTCAAATTGTTGGGATGTTTGGCCCAAATGCCGGACAATAAATTTGTCGCTGTCGGGTTCTGGGCGCTGTAAAATTGAGACTAAGGCACAGAAACGTCCGATAATTTGTACTGGTTCGCGATCGATAATTAATTCTTGCGGGTCGCTGTTGCTATGGTTGATGGCAATCACCGGTCTCCGTAACATCACAGTCACGCTGTCTTCGCGTCTGCTACCTGCTAGAGTTTCTAAAGGGCCGACATTGCGCCAGCCGTTCAATCTATCTGGATGGATGTTGCCTGATTTTTGACTTTTTTGAGTTTGTTTGGTGAAGCTGATATCTTGACTGACGGCGTGGACAAAAAATTGTACTTGGCGATCTGTACTCCACTTCAAAAATGCTATTTTGCCAATGAAATTTTGATGTTTTTTGGGTGCATTGATCACTTCAAAAAAAACTGATCCATAAATCTGGCGCTGTTCGTTTGATGGCAAAATCAAGCGCCCTTGCCAAAGTGCGATCGGGTTGTAGAGATGGGCAACTGCTGCTGCATCTTCGCAGACGATTTCTGGCTCCGGCTCTTCTAAAGTATCGCTTTCTGGTTCCTCAAAAAACGCCGGATAATTGGAATCTTCTTCGACAAATTGCGGTTCTAAAAAAACGTTTTTACCTGCGGCAATATTGGCAGTTGAATCTCGGTTTTTTAGGGGTGATTTCAATTTCAGAAAATGGCGTTTTTCCTCCAGCTTGTCCTGCAACCAATTGACAAAAACCCGAACAAAAATAAAAGCTGTGAGACCGAAAATCACAGCCAAAGCTGTCATCCCCAGAGTCAAAAGAAATTGCTCTAAAGATTGACCGGAAAGTAAAATAATTTTGGGCCAAATCAAAGAATATGCCGCCATAAATATATCTAGAAACGAGTTTTAGGTTCGATCCAGTCTGTGCTGGCTTGAGTGCCGAAAACTAGGGGTTTGTCTTGGGTGACAGATACGGTTTGGCCAGTCATATCGACGGCACAAAGAGGCCAAGATCGATCGCCCAAATGACCGGCGCGGAACAGAACTTGTCCCGGGCAAACTTGACTCCAACCCAACAATACAGCATGGGTGTAAAGACTGCGAGCCGGAGCAACGGTATAAGTATAATTATCATTTTTATCCCAAATGACCGCGTAGTCGGACATATCGGAAGAGTTGAACAACGCTTCAAATTCGCGGGCGAGAACGCGGGAACCCTCTTGATTCCAAGAAACAGGTACTAAAATCGCGATCGTCCCGGACATATCTGTGTCATCGCTAGCATACATTCCGCTTTCCGCCAGGGGCGAAGCAGCCGCCACTGTTTGCAGTTCCCCAGTTTTGAGATTTTCCACAAACATGACGCTGCTAACCCGACACCGGGCCAATTCCGGCTGTACTTGCAATTCAATTCGACTGTAAGCCGCGTATTGGCCGTTAGTTGAAACTAGGGAAGGACTCCGATAGTAGCGGATACCTGTGCCAGCATTTGAACTCACCTTAGCGTGAGTCTCATTAATCCATTCCCAAGGCACGGGATAGGGGCTATTTAAAGGGTCAGTCATCGTTTTTTTTCACAAGTTCTACAGTATTATCTAACAGATTCAGGCTTACAGGCAGGGGAATAGCAATCGGGTTTTTGTCGGAAATGCTGTGCCGCCAAACCCCAGATTTGTAGAAACCGGGTGAATTTTTCAGATTTGAGATTTGTCCTCCAATCTAAAATCTAAAATCCAAAATCTAAAATTGGATATATAGGATAGTATCGAAATTAATCTGGTATGTGTACCGAGAGGGAGGAACCATGACGCGATATTCTACGGAAAAACCTTCAATCCCCCCGACTCGCGTCTCTAAGTCGCGGGGAAAAGGTTTATTTTTACTGTCGCTAATCTTTAGACTGCTGTTGCTGGGAGTAGGCAGCGGTTTTGCGTGGGTTTTGGGGATGGCGATCGCCCAAATTTATCCCTCACGCGCCACGTCTATGCCGATCGCCGAGAGATTGCTGCGCGTAACTCAAAATTTGACCTCCAGCCCGAAACGCGCCCCAGCAACGCCAATTCCAGCGCTTCCTGCACCAACCGCTACACCAACTCCCCAGTCGAAAGTCAATCCCGCCCAGAGAGAGAAATTGCAGGGAGATTTAAGAAAGTTGCAGGGCGAGCTCAACGCGCTAATTGGGCGCACAGCGGCTTTAGAAAGTCAGTTGGGTAGCAGCCGCCCGACGGAAACTTTGGAAAAGCGGTTGCAGTTGATGTCGCAGGAATTGGCTGCAACCCCAACGGAGACAACTCCTCCTCTGGCTTTACCCGCGCCGAGCCCTCTCGATGGTAACGCGCAGCCACAGAATACGAGAAATCCAGTGTTTGCAGGGGATGCGCTGATGGTAACTTTGCCCAGCGATGTTTTGTTTAATACTGGCAGCATTTCTCTGCGGGCGGGTACCAGTGCGATTTTGGACAATTTGGTGGCGGAGTTGCGGAGTTACGAGGGGGCGACGGTGCGGGTTGCAGGCCACACTGACGACGCTCTTGAAGAGGCGGAAAATCGCAATGTGTCGTTTGCGCGGGCTCAGGCTGTGGTGCAGTATTTGTCTGGTGTGCTCGGGCAGAAGTATCATTGGGTGGCGATCGGCTACGGGGAAAGTCGCCCTTCGGTGGATAATAGTTCTGAGATCAATCGGCAGCGCAACCGTCGCATTGAAGTGGCAATTAGTCCTTAGTCATTGGTCATGGGGCATGGGGCATGGGGCATGGGGCATGGGGCATGGGGCATTGTCCGTAGTGCGAGCTTAAGTCATTGGTCATTAGAATTATTTGTAGGGTGTGTCGCCGTCAACCATCTCTAAATTTCACCAATAATCGATCGGGCGACGCACCGGATTATTTGTAGGGTGTGGATACGTCAACAATCTCTAAAGTTGACAAATAATCGATCGGGCGACGCACCGGATTATTTGTAGGGTGTGGATACGTCAACCATCTCTAAAATTGACAAATAATCGATCGGGCGACGCACCGGATTATTTGTAGGGTGTGTCGCCATCAACAATCTTTAAATTTGACAAATAAACTCAGGGCGACGCACCCGATCCAATATTTGAGGAAATAAGCCTTTTACGAGTTTGGTGTTTCTGGAAATAATTTTAATGAATGGTATCAGGTGCGTCGCCCTGAGATTGTCGATATTGAGTTAAGAATTTTTCATGGCGACACACCCTACAACTATTAAAATCAGTAAAATCCTCCCTCTCTCCCTCTCTTACGCCGAAGGTGTCAAAGGTGGTAAGTCAGAATTATTTTTAGCTTGATTTATTGTCTCTCGATATTCGCTCCTCAGCTTCGGTTTTAAATACAAATTCTCAATCAAAGCAGCTACTCCCGCAAACCAAGGCGGCACAATTACCGCGCCAATAATTCCTAATACTTGCACGCCTCCCAAGACAGACAGCAATTGATACAATGGATGCACGCCAACCGAGGAACCAACCAGCAAAGGATCTAGTACGTAAGTTTCCAAGTTTTGGATAAATACAAATAACAGCAATACCCACAACAACACCCATCCACCCTTAGCTAAGGCGACGATTAAGGCGGGTACTGCACCCAAAACCGGGCCAATGAAGGGAATCAGATTTGTCACACCTGCGATCGCACCCAAGCCCAAAGCAAACTCCGGCATCCCCAAAAAGCTCAAACCTGCGGTGATAAATATCCCTAAAATCCCCGAAACTAACACCCGCCCGCGAATGTAACTCCCCATTCTTTGCCCGATGGGCGTGGCTTGGGCGGCGAGTTTTGTGTCCCAAGGTTTCGGGAAAAACTGCACCAAACTTTTAATTAATGTGTCGCTGTCCGCTACCATGTACCCGGAAATAAATAATGCTAAAACTAGGCTGAAGAAGCCGCCGAGAATGCCTCTTGTTAAACTGTACGATCGCAAAACCAGTTGTTGGCTCGATCGAATCAGCCAATTTGTCAGCGATTGAGTGTCCAGCAACTGATTCACCAAAGCAGGTGCATCATCGGTGAGGCGACTGGCTAAGCTAGTCGCTACCACTTCCAGACTTTCGGCGTAAACTGGTAACTGTCGCACCAGTAACTGTATTTGATCGATGACTGTCGGCCCGATTAACACTACCGTCCCGCTGAATCCGCCAATCAGAGTTAAATAAACCAGAATCACCGCCAGCCAGCGGGGAACGCGCATGGTTTCGGCCCAATTGACGATCGGGACGATCGACGCGGCGAGCACGACTGATATCATCAGAATTACTAGCAGACTCCGCAATTGCCACAGCAGCACTAGCAGCAAGGACGATGCTACAATGAGCAGCAAGTTAGGTATAGAAATTGTAATCCGCTGTTCAGACATGATTAAATAATAAAGGTCTGTAGTTGCGCTTATCTCCTCGCACAGGGCGGGTTTATTTATCTTCTGAGTTACCCCATATATTTTGGGTAAAACCCAGCCCTACTCATTTTATAATAAAAAGTAACATCGGCACAAAAAAATAATATGCAACCACAATATTCAACTCAAGATTTATCAGCCATTTCGTCTATCAAATCACCAACGCTGTTTTACGAATGGCAAAAATATCGCTGCGCTTATGATGTTTATCAACCAACTACTGCGACAGAAGATAGCATACCTTTGTTATTAATTCATCCCATAGGAGTTGGATTGTCAAGAGTCTTTTGGCACAGATTTTGCGAAAGTTGGTACAAATCAGGTAACACAAATCCGATTTACAATCCCGACCTTTTGGGCTGCGGTGATTGCGAAATGCCCGCTGTGGCTTGCTATCCTGAGGATTGGGCGGCACAGTTGCAGTTTTTCTTGGAGACTGTAGTAAAAAAACCTGCGATCGTCCTCGTGCAAGGTGCTTTACTGTGTGTAGCCTTGGAATTAGCCAAAATTCAGCAGGAAAGCGGTTCTAATTTAATCCATTCCTTAGTTCTCGCCGGGCCTCCAGCCTGGGCGGTGATGAACAAACATTCGACAGATAGAGAGCAAAGAATCGTCTGGAATTTGTTAGACTCTCCCTTGGGAAACGCTTTTTATCGATACGCCAGACGCGCTAAATTTTTGCGCTCTTTTTCTGCAAAACAACTGTTTGGCGATGCTGCTAAAGTTGACAGCGAATGGTTGGATGCTTTGCAAGCTGGGGCGGCAAATCCTGACAGCCGTCATGCAGTTTTCTCATTTTTAGCGGGTTTTTGGCGGCAAGATTATAGTACCACGATTCAACAGTTTATGAATCCGGCACTCGTTATTATGGGAGAAAAAGCCTCAAGCATCAGTCAATCAGGTAAGGAAGAAAAACCAGAGGAAAGAATAGCGCAATATTTGGCTAACTTTCCCAACGCAGAGGGTTTATTAATGCCGGGGCGCAATGTTTTACCCTACGAATCTACGGCAGAATTTGTGAGTGCTGTTGCGGAGTTTGTGAATGGAAGTTTGCAACCGCAGATATCAGCAGATGAACACAGATGAACGCGGATGGAATTTCGTCTGCGTTAATCCGCGTTCATCTGCGGTTAAAAAACTCTGAATTTCAACTGCGATGCCAAATTGTTGTGCCATCTTTTTGATCGATCAGAGTAATGCCCCGATCCTTGAGTTCGTTGCGAATGCGATCGCCCTCAGCGAAATTTCTAGCTATCCGGGCATCCTTCCGCTGCTGAATCATCGCCTCAATTTCCGCATCACTCAAACCGCCAACCACCGCATCGCTGTCAGCTTCCGGCTGCACTTCCAACCCCAAAACCCCCGCCAAACTCACCAAAGTCAGCCAATGAAGCTGCAACAATTCCGGCGAAGTTTCAGTTTTGCCTTGATGCACCAAAACATTGCTTTCCTTACCCAATTCCTTCGCCAATTCAAACAAAACAGCCAAAGCAGCCGGAGTATTGAAATCATTATCCATAGCTGCTTGGAATTGCTGCACAGCTTTGGTATCTTGTCCAGTTTTCTCAACATCCCAATTTAGTTTATCGGCATATCGGAGTCCAAAAAGCAAGCCTTCGTTGATAGTATTCCAGCCATTTCTAGCAGAGGCGATCGCATCTTCAGTAAAATCTATCTGACTGCGATACTGCGCCATAAACACAAACAGCCTCACCGCCATCGGTTCCACCGCTTTTGACTTATTACTTTGATTCTTACTCCCCCCCTTAGCAAGGGCAGATTCATTTTCACTCTTACTCCCCCCCTTAGCAAGGGGGGGCTGGGGGGGGTCAGATTCACTCTTACTCCCCCCCTTAGCAAGGGGGGGCTGGGGGGGGTCAGATTCAAGTTCTCCCGACCAATTCCCCTCCAACAAATCGCGAATTGTAATAAAATTGTGCAAAGACTTCGACATCTTTCTGCCATTAACAGTCACAAAAGCATTGTGCATCCAATAATTAGCCAAAGACTTGCCAGTCGCAGCTTCAGATTGAGCAATTTCGTTTTCGTGATGCGGAAAAGTTAAATCGGAACCGCCGCAGTGAATATCAATAGTTTCGCCCAAGCAATCGCGCACCATCGCCGAACATTCAATGTGCCATCCGGGGCGACCTTTTCCCCAAGATGATTCCCAAAAAGGTTCACCGGGTTTAGCACTTTTCCACAGGGCGAAATCTGAGGAATCTTGCTTTTTTTGAGCTTCTATTTCGGCAGTTTCCAATCTGCCGCTAGCCCCGGCTGCCATTTCTTCCAACTTGCGGCCCGAAAGTTTTCCGTAGTTGTCAAACTTGCGAACGCTGTAGTAAACGTCGCCGCTGTTCGCATAGGCAAAGCCTTTGTTTTCTAACTCGTGAATCAGCCGTTTGATGCCGTCTATTGAGTGGGTGGCGCGGGGATATTCATCGGCCCTGAGAATATTTAGTTTGTCCATGTCGGCAAAATATTCGTCGATGAAGCGTTCGGCTACGGCTTCCATTGTGGAATTTGTCTCGCGGGCGCGATCGAGAATCTTGTCATCAATATCGGTAAAATTCTGTACGTAGCGCACCGAGTATCCCCGCCACATCAGATATCGGCGCACCATATCCCAGACGATGTAAGCGCGGGCGTGGCCGACGTGGCAGTAATCGTATACCGTAACGCCGCAGCAATACATCCGCACCTTTGAGGGTTCGATGGGATCGAAAGGTGATTCGCGGCGGGTCAAGCTGTTGTAAAGCGTTAGGGACATGGGATTTGAGATTTGGGATTGATGTATTGCTCTAATTTATTATAGTACCGCGTTTGATTCCGCTATTTTTTTTGCTATCAAAATTTGATTGACGAACTCCGTCGGCATGGTGTAGCATTGAATTGAATGCTAATTTAATGTTATTATTATGATCAACCTTTCAAGAGACATACATTCTCTCACCGATTTCAAACGTAATACGACTGAGTTTGTGCAGCGACTGAAGCAAACAAAAAATCCTTTAGTTTTAACTGTCAACGGGAAAGCAGAGTTAGTTGTTCAGGATGCTGAATCTTATCAGAAGCTTTTAGATGCAGTTGAGTTATTGGAGAGTTTAAAGGGAATTAAACTGGGTTTGGCACAAATGGATCGAGGGGAAGGGAAAAAAGCGGAGGATTTTTTTAATCAACTGTTTGACAAGTTAGACAGTTCCCCATGAATCAGATGAGGAAGGTAATAGCTGATGAAAGAAAATATTTGGATTAACTTTTTAGAAAAAAATAAATTAATGCGATCGCCTGATGAAGTGACAGCTTTTGAAAATGCTTTAGCCTCAGTTGCCGATCGTCCTCACAATGAAGATTTGCCAGATTTACATCTGATTTTAGACGATCGCTGCGAACAGCCAGAAGTCATGTTCGGTTTGATTCATTTTTTAGAATCTTTTGATGTGTCAGCACAGATTCAAGCATTTGTTACAGTTATACCGCAATTAATGCTCGTTGCTTCGGAATGGACGAGAATTCTCCACAACCGCATTTTGAATGATGATGATGCTTGTCGTTTGTATCGAGATATTTTGCATTCATTGAACTCCGAAGAACCTAGTTTTGTTCGTCAATTGCTGGAAGAAAGCGCTAGTTACAATTTAAGCAAGCGGGAACCAAAATTAGAGTTGGCTAGGTAAGAATGTTTAGGCAACAGCAAAATCTGTCAAAGGGCGATCGATCGTCTGGATGGTGAAAAGCCAGCACTATATCGCTTTGATGAACTTCTTCTTTTAACAGTTCGTTGGCGATTCCTTGTCTTTACAAAAGTATTGGAAAACCTGATTTTTAGGACAATAATTAATTATGGTCAGTCGGTGGCGATCGCCATTTTTTGAGTATCGTGTGAGATATGAGTTAGAATTGGGGTTGAAAAGCTCCACATTGCGATCGCCCCTAATCGCAGTCAACTGTGGGTTCCATCTACAATCCATAATCTAAAATCCGATGACTTCACTCCCACCCAACCGCGCCAAAACACTCAAGGAAGCTTACCGCGCTTGCGATGTCAAGCCTCTAGCGGGTGATGATATTGCCCGATATTATGTAGATTTGTCCGCAGTACGCAACACAGTGGCGATCGAAAATGTTAGCACGGATTTGGATCTTCAAGAACCGGGAGAATTTAACACAATTTTGTTTACGGGACATCGGGGATGCGGCAAAAGTACAGAATTAAAACGCATTCAGTCGCGGTGGGAAAATGAATATCGGGTGATTTATATAGAATTCGATCAGGAACTAGATGTTCTTGATGCTGAATATACCGATTTATATTTGCTAGTTATCAAAAAAGTAGCTGATGAGTTAACTGAATTAGGATTGAAGTTTGATCCAAAACTATTACATAGTTTTGAATTGTGGTTTAAAGAAGTCACTAAAGAAACAGAAGAAACTGTTCAATCTTCTGTTAGCATTGAAACTGAAGCAAGTGCAGGGGCAGAAATTCCCTTTATTTCTAAGCTGATGGCAAAATTGATCGGTCAAATCCGAGGTTCTAGTCAACACAAACAAGTTATTCGCGAAACTCTTCAGCGCAATCTATCCCGCTTGCAAACAGATATGAATCTGTTGTTAAAAGATGCTTTTGACAAGCTGATACGCAAATATCCAGGCCGTTACCAAAAAGGATTTTTACTGATTGTTGATAACTTAGACCGCATTACTCCAAGAGTTGCCAATCATTTGTTTTTTGATTATGCTCCTCAACTGCAAGAACTAGACTGTACAATTATCTATACAGTGCCGATTTCGGTAATTTATTCATATAAAAATGTCAGCAATTTATTTGATAGCAATCCCAACATCGTGCCAATGGTGAATATTTATGAATTTAACCGCAGTGAGTGCGATTTAAATTGCAATCAGCAAAGATTAGATGGAGTTGCCAGTTTGATCGAGAAACGAGTTGATGTTAGTGCGGTATTTGATGATCGAAAACAGTTGCTAGATTTGGCAAAAGCCAGTGGCGGTCATGTGCGACAATTGATGCAGATAACTCGATCGGCTTGTCGCACGGCCATTACTCGCAAACACAATAAAGTTTTGGCTGAAGATGTAACTTACGCTTTAAATCAACAGCAATTTGATTTTGAAAGGTCTACTCCTACACCAGAATATTATACAATACTAGCGCGAGTTTGCATCGACAAAGATATTGCTAAAGAAGAAATCGGACAAAATTTATTATTCAATCTTTCCGTCTTGGAATACAACGGCAATAGTCGGTGGAATTATGTCAACCCACTCGTAAAACAAAGTTATGCTTTCCAACAAGCCCTTAGATCAATTCAAGGAAATCCCTGAAATACACCAGCAAAGGATAATTGAATTCAATCAAGAATCTTTTGACCAATTGCTGACGTTTGTCGATATTGTTCCCGATGATGCCTTTGATTTGGGATTTATTGACTGTAATTTTGCGAAGGATACAGATGCGATTATTCAGGCTTTAATTAATCATCCCGATTGTCAAGAGATGCAGTTTGAGATTTGGGATTTTCCCGATCCTGATATGCGCTTTTTGATGGATGAAATTCTGAAGGTTTTGCCAGCAGTCAAGGTTCAACCAGACAAAAAGTTGATTTTCATTGTGCGGGGAGTGGAAAATGCGATCGGGATGACGGGGGAATATCCGCCAATGTTGGTAGATTTTAATTGGGTGCGAGATGCTTATCCGGTTATGGTACGGTTGCTAATTATGCGCCGGATTTCTGGGCCTGGAATTCGGGAACTTTTGTGTTCAAAACTCCGGCAAATACTAGGGATGATGCGATTTCTCAAACTCTGGATGCTAGCAAAGAAATTAGCAATTGTGAGGTTCCAGAAAAGCAGGAACGGATAGATTTATTAAAACGGTTATTGATTGAATACACTCCCTCGAATGGGCGCGAGGAAACTCAAGGTGATTTAAAAACTCGCATTAGGGTTTTGAATGATTTGGGAATTGCTTATCGCAGTCGGAGTGACTACTCAACAGCAAAATACTATCTGAAACAAGCATTAGATTTGGTTAAAGATGATGAAGATTTAGCCGAACTCAAGGCAAATTCTTTGCATGAATTAGCAATTGTTGAACGCAATCTAGGAGAAATCGAAAAAGCGATTACTTTAGAAAAGCAAGCTATGGAAATCTTTGAACGCATCGGCGATATTAAGATGAAAGCTGCTACTTTGCACCAACTAGCAATAATCTATGCCAATCAAGGGGATGTAGAAAAGGCGATCGCATTTTATCAAGAATCTCTCGAACTTGAGGAAAAAATTGGCGATGTTCAAGGGAAAGCTGCTACTTTGCACTGTCTAGCAATAATCTATGCCAATCAAGGGGATGTAGAAAAGGCGATCGCATTTTATCAAGAATCTCTCGAAGTTAAGGAAAAAGTTGGCGATGTTCAAGGGAAAGCTGCTACTTTGCACTGTCTAGCAATAATCTATGCAAATCAAGGAGAAGTAGAAAAGGCGATCGCATTTTATCAACAATCTCTCGAACTTAAGGAAAAAATTGGCGATGTTCAAGGGAAAGCAGCTACTTTCGTAATGCTTGGACAGTTGTTAGCAGCGCAGGGAGATTTTGACCAAGCTTTGAATTATTTACAGCAATCTTTGGAGATTTTACAGCATTTGCGATCGCCCGATGCGGAGATAGTGAAGGAAATTATTGCTGAGGTTGAGCAGATGGATGGAGATCGTAAGTTTGCGCGCGGGATTTAGAAACCGGGTTTCTCACGAATATCTCGTGAGGATGCGTAAAATCTCGTAGAAACCCGGTTTCTGGCCGCCCTCACCCACCAAACCCTCCAAACCCATCACCAGCCCCGTCCCAGAATATGTCATCAAACCCTGATATTTGTCCGAACATCGATCCCCTGACGCTCTAAAATATCAATATTCCCTGACATATTGATCCCCGAATCCCCGAAAATGCGTATAAGTACCCATGATTAAGGCAAAAGACCCCTTGACCAGACCGGGAGTTGTCTGCAACATTAAGTCATGACAAAGCGATCCCAAAGAAATGCTTTGATTGAGCAACTTTGGGAGTCAGATAGCGCGTGTGCTGCCGGCACAGCGTTGCTAGCAGCACCGATCGCACTCGCACAATCGATCTTGTCAATCAAGAATCGATAGATAAAGCTTTATTTAGATCGGACGGTGCGCGCAGAAGCCAATAAGTCAAAAACCCCGATCGCAATTGGGGACAAGACAAGCTAAAAACCAGCAAGGCTTCAAAGGTTGGAGAGATTCAGAAGCTCGATCGTAATTGTATTTAAAAGAGTTTCTAACTCAAAAAATCAACACATTAGTGTTGAATCGAAAAATCTAACCCGCCATCCAAATTAGTGGAGAACAAACTCATGGCAAAAGAACGCCCACCATTAGAAGAGATGACTTTGCGACAACTCCGCAGAGTTGCTAGCGAATGTGGAGTCTCTCGCTACAGCCGGATGCGGAAATCGCAACTTCTGGCATCAATTCAAGAAATTCAGCGCAACAAGTTTTCATACAGTCCATCTCGCAAACTAGAGGCACAAGAAGCAGTGGAAGCAGCAAAGTTTGAACTAGGTCAAGAAGATAGAACAGGCGGTTCTTTGGCGTCTGTAGATGAAGGTTTAGCAGATTTGCCCAACGGTTACGGCGAAAGCCGGGTTGTTTTGATGCCCCGCGATCCAGAATGGGCTTACACCTACTGGGATATCCCGAACGATCGCAAACAAGAAATGCGCCGCCAAGGCGGACAGCAACTCGCCCTGCGGATCTACGACGTTACAGATGTTAACCTCGACATCCAAAGCCCCCACAGCATTCAAGAATATCCCTGCGACGAACTGGCGCGGGAATGGTACGTGCCAATCCCCGTAAGCGATCGCGATTATGCGATCGACATTGGCTACCGCTGTGCAGACGGCCGTTGGTTGGTGTTGGCGCGATCGGCAGAAGTCCGAGTCCCGCCCATCTATCCCAGCGACTGGATTGAAGACCAATTCATCACCCTCGACTGGGAAGAAGACTTGCGCGGCCAAACCTTCGCCGAACTGGTTCCCCCGGCCAAGAAAATCGCACAAGCAACCAACGGCATCGCTTACAGCACCGGCAACGCCATCTACGAACAAATCTTCGGCATGGCAGAATCGGCAGAATCGATGCGCGTAGCAGGTTCGATGTTCGGTTCCATGCAGCACGTTGCAGGTTCGATCCAGCAATCCGCAATCCACGAACAAGCTTTGAGTTCCTACGTATTCCCCTCCGGTGTTGGAATGTGGGCTGGGGCAGGAATGTCTGCCCTCACTGCGTCAGGTGTGGGTATGTCCGGCCTCACTGCGTCAGGTGTGGGTATGTCCGGCCTCACTGCGTCAGGTGTGGGTATGTCCGGCCTCACTGCGTCAGGTGTGGGTATGTCTGGCCTCACCATGTCCGGTTTCGGTATGTCCTCCGGTGTCGGTATGTCGGGAGTTGGCTTTGCCGCCCCGATGCGCCCCCGCCAGTTCTGGTTAGTTGCTGATGCCGAACTGATCGTCTACGGCGCCACCGAACCCGATGCTACCGTCTACGTAGGCGGACAGCCAATCAAACTGAATGCTGACGGCACTTTCCGCTTCCAGATGTCTTTCCAAGACGGCTTGATCGACTATCCGATTTTTGCAGTAGCAGCAGACGGCGAACAAAACCGCGCTGTCCACATGAAATTCGAGCGCGAAACCCCTGAACGTCGCACCAACACTAAGGAAGATTCTGTTGTGGAATGGTTGGGCTAATCGTAAATGTCGATCGCGATCCCGGTAGGTGTTTGGGTTTGTGCCAATTTTTTAACCATCACAAGGCCTACCCGGAGCAAATGGCGATTTGTTAGGGTTAGTTTCAGACAACAACCCATAACACCCCCTATACACCGTTCTCCTATTTTGAGGAGCGGTGTTTTTTGTATTTAGAAGGAAGAGTTGACAGTTGACAGTTGACAGTTGACAGTTGACAGTTGACAGTTGACAGAGGGAATAAGGAATAAGAATTATTTCTTGGTAGGGTGCGTGAGGGCGAGAAATCTTTACATCCACACTTCGAGACTATGACTCACGCACCGCCCCAACGATTGAATCATATCAATGCTAGCGTCAACGATATTAGACACTCATCTCAACATCTGCCTGTAGATAGATGTTGACTTAACTTGCGATCGAACTCGTGACCTCAAAATTTGTAATTTTCACTCAACAATTATTAAGTAAGCTAAAGTTTACTTAAATTTTCATTGCACAAACTCGGTAAATCCCGCGAAACGAAAGAAAGCGAGTTATGAGATCAGTAAGGCGATCGCACAGTCATATCTCAAAAGCCAATGCCCAAAATAAATTCCCCGCCCCAGCGAAGGCAAAAGCGCCCCCGTCTTGTAGCCTTATTCGCTGTCACATTAGCAGCCGTCTTGCTGTTATTTATTCTGCCCGCACTGACTCAGCAGCCAGTTGTGCTCACCATGTTAATGCAAGGCCAAGACATTGCCAACTGGAAACCGTTTGTCAAAGAATTTGAACAGAAAAACCGCGATATTCGCATCAACCTCGTCGAAGGCCCCTTTGACACAAATCTCGTAGAAAATCTTTACACATCTGCCTTTCTTTTAGGCGAATCGCCCTACGACATCATCAACATGGATATCGTTTGGGTTCCCAAATTTGCCGCCGCAGGTTGGGTAAGGGATTTAACCGACAGAATTCCCCCCGAACAACTTGCAAAATTCATCCCCGGTAACGTTGAAGGCGGAAGGTATCGGGGCAAACTTTACCGAATTCCCCACGCTTCGGATGCCGGAATGCTTTATTACCGCAAAGACATTTTAAAACAAGCCGGAATTCCAGCACCGAAAAATTTTGAAGAGATGGTAAAAATCTCTCAAAACTTACAGCAACAAGGAAAAGCAACTTGGGGTTATCTGTGGCAAGGTAAACAATATGAGGGAGTATCTGCGATGTTTGTCGAAGTGCTCTCGGGTTTCGGCGGCTTCTGGGCTAATCCTCAAACTTTTGAAGTTGGGTTAGATAAACCCGAGGCCATTAAAGCAGTGGAATTTCTCAAAAATACGATCGCCTCCGGCATCTCTCCAGCGGGTGTTACTACCTACGGCGAAGAAGAAACCAGGCTGTTGTTTCAAAACGGCAAAGCGCTGTTTTTGCGAAACTGGCCCTATGTTTGGAAGCTAGCAAATGCCGAGGGATCTAAAGTGAGAGGCAAAATTGCGATCGAGCCAATGCTCAGCAGTATCGGTAAAACAGGCGGTTCTTGCTTGGGCGGCTGGGGCTGGGGAATATCCAAAACATCAAAACATCCAGAACAAGCCTGGAAAGCAATTAAATACCTCACCAGCGAGGCAACCCAGCGCAAATTCATTTTAGAAACAGGTTTAATTCCCAGTTACAAATCCCTATTTACCGACAAAGAAATAGTCGCCAAATATCCCCACTACCCGCAACTTTTAAAAGTAGTGGAACGCCCAGCCTTGCGCCCGCCCATTGCACAATACGCTCAAGCTTCTGATATTTTGCAGCGCTATTTGAGTTCAGCTTTTACTGGGAGAATGACTGCGGAACAAGCAATGAAAGCGGCGGCTAGCGAAACTCGCAATTTATTAGGAAGTTTGAAACAACCAAAAGCTTCTTGAACAGTTGACAGTTGACAGTTGACAGTTGACAGTTGACAGTCCTAAAGCCGTAAATGAGGGATAAATTAGGGCTAAAAAATATGCAATCAGACAAGATGCGACAGCGCGAACAAAGAACCGGATGGATATTAGTAGCACCAGCATTGATAATTCTGCTGCTAGTATTTGCTTACCCAATCTTGCGCGCGTTTTGGCTGAGTTTATTCACCCAAAACCTCGGTACTGAATTGAAACTGGTTTTTTCCGGCTTTGCTAACTACAGTCGAATGTTAGGCGACGGGCGTTTCTGGCAAACTTTAAGCAACACCACAGTCT
Organism: Microcoleus sp. PH2017_35_SFW_U_B; assembly: GCF_020737865.1. NCBI lineage: Bacteria > Bacillati > Cyanobacteriota > Cyanophyceae > Oscillatoriales > Microcoleaceae > Microcoleus > Microcoleus sp. PH2017_35_SFW_U_B. The sequence continues at coordinate 66,806 of NZ_JAEQDE010000049.1, read as the reverse complement.
TTACTTTTGCCTCTGTTGTGCTGGAATTAATTCTCGGCATGGGCATTGCCTTAGTCTTAAATCAATCTTTCACGGGGCGCGGCATTGTGCGGACAATTTCCCTGCTGCCTTGGGCGCTACCTACTGCATTGATGGGTGTAGCTTGGGCGTGGATTTTTAACGATCAATACGGCGTAATTAACGACATTTTACTGCGCTTGGGATTGATTCAAAAGAGCATTAGCTGGTTGGGAGATCCGACTTTGGCAATGATGGCAGTGATTACAGCCGATGTTTGGAAAACTACGCCGTTTGTCAGTCTGCTTTTGTTAGCGGGATTGCAATCGATTTCCGGTGATTTGTATGAAGCCCACGCCATTGACGGCGCCAGTAGTTGGCAGAGTTTCCGTCAAATTACCTTGCCGCTGCTGATGCCCCAAATTGTGATTGCTTTGCTGTTTCGATTTGCCCAAGCTTTCGGCATTTTTGACTTGATTCAGGTGATGACGGGAGGGGGGCCGGCTGGGGCGACTGAGACGGTTTCTATCTACATTTACAGCACGGTGATGAGGTATTTAGACTTTGGGTACGGGGCGGCTTTGGTGGTGTGTACTTTTTTGCTGTTAGTGGCCGCAGTTGCGATCGCCAGTTACCTATTATCGAGAGCCCGCGCCAGTCAATTTTAGATTTGGGATTGGGGATTTTAGGTTGGTGGTAGTTAATGAATCAGATACGTTGAGGGAGAAATTAAAATCAGACTATTCATTGCTTCAATCTTCTTCCTTCCAGGTAGAGGTAGCTGTCAACTGTCAACTGTCAACTGTCAACTGAATGAAACGTTCCTTTCATTGGTATAAACTATGTCGATCGCCCGCGAACAACCTACCACAAAACCCTTTAACATCCGGCAATTAATCTTGCCCCTATCAGCGATATTAATTGTCGCATATTTCCTCGCACCCATCATCTGGCAAGTGCTGACATCATTCAAAGTAAACGGCGATATCTCAGCAATTCCCAACGTCTACATTCCCGCACGAATTACCTTCGATCATTACCTGTCCTTATTCCAGCGCCGTCCGTTTGCACTTTACATTTTAAATAGCGCTTTTGTTTCCATTACTTCCACACTGCTGTGTTTAGCAGTAGGTGCTCCCGCAGCTTACGCATTAGCGAGGTTGCGACTGTGGGGCGAGAGAATTATTCTGGCAACTGTGACAATTGTGACGCTATTTCCGGCGGTGTTGTTATTTTTAGGACTGTTGGAAATAGTCAAAGCTTTGGATTTAGGAAATAATTATTTAGCCTTAATTATTCCATACACAGCTATCAATCTGCCGCTAACAATTTTGGTAATGCGGAGTTTCTTTCAACAACTGCCAAAAGATTTAGAAGATGCTGCTAAAGTTGACGGATACAACACCTTTCAAATGCTCTGGGAAATCGTGCTGCCGATGACATTTCCCGCCTTAGTCACAACCGGAATTCTGACATTTATTTCAGCTTGGAACGAGTTTATTTTCGCACTGACATTTATGACTCGCGAATCTCTGAAAACAATTCCCGTCGCCACGGCTCAACTCAGCGGTGCATCAGTCTTTGAGATTCCCTACGGCCCGATCGCAGCAGCCACAGTTTTAGGAACCTTACCCTTGGTTTTGCTGGTTTTGGTGTTCCAACGGCGCATCGTTCAGGGTTTAACAGCCGGGGCTGTCAAGGGATAGTAAGGAGAGTTTTGAGTGGTGAATTTGTCAATAAAACAGTCAAATAGTTAAGGATCGCGAATTAAATAATTTACACAAGTTTGTGGAATGGGCGTCCCGCCCGTCCAGAAAGAACGGGCGGGACGCCCATTCCACAAGAACAATAAAGATTGTAAGTTATTTAATTATCATTCCTAAGTTGATTCCTAGTGACGAATAACCAATAACCAATAACCAATAACCAATAACCAATAACCAATAAAAAATCATGGCAAAACTGCAACTAAAAAACCTCAATAAAACCTACAGCCCCAAAGTTGTACCAGTAAAAGACATTAGCTTAGATGTCAGCGAGGGCGAATTTCTGACCTTGCTGGGGCCCTCCGGGTGCGGCAAATCTACCACGCTGCGGTTGATTGCAGGGTTGGAACAGCCGACTAGAGGCGAGATTAGAATTGGCGATCGCGATGTGACATATCTCAGACCGGGCGATCGGGATATTGCAATGGTTTTTCAAAGTTACGCGCTGTATCCGCACATGACAGTGTACGACAATATGGCATCCAGCCTCAAACTCCGAAAAATATCCGACAGCGAAATCGATCGCTTAGTGACAGAAGTTGCAGCATCCCTCGGATTGACCGAATTAGTCGATCGCAAACCGGGTAAACTATCAGGCGGACAGCGGCAGCGAGTAGCCCTCGGACGCGCCTTAGTGCGCCAACCAGCAGTATTTTTGCTCGACGAACCTTTAAGCAATCTCGACGCCTTATTGCGAGAAAAAGTTAGGGCCGAACTCAAACAATTGTTTTCATCCCAAAAAGCCCCTGTAGTGTACGTTACCCACGACCAAACCGAAGCAATGACACTTTCTACAAAAGTCGCAGTTCTCAACAGCGGCAGCATCCAGCAATTAGACCCGCCACACTTGATTTATAACCGTCCGGCAAATCAGTTTGTAGCGGGTTTTGTAGGCAGCCCGCAAATGAATTTGCTAGTGCTTAAATGCCAGGGAAATTTTGCGATGTTGGGCGATTCTGGAGTTCCGCTACCAAATCTGCCGACAGTCCCACCAGAGATTGTCTTGGGAATTCGCCCGGAACACCTCAGCTTTGCAGATGTAGAGGCCAGGAAGAAGCCAGATCCAGAGGCAATTAAAGGTGAGGTTTATTTAGTAGAAAACTTGGGAATGCAAAATTTAGTTAGCGTCCGAGTTAAAGGTTTGGAGTCAGTAACGGTGCGCGCTTTGCTCCCAAATGACCGTCAGTGGAGTTCCGAAATTGTCGAGCTGGTTTTTCCGTCTCAGTTGCTGCACTGGTTTGATGTCAAAACTGGCGATCGCTTGAAATGAAAATTTGGCCTGTATAACACGATCGATTGAAAATAGTCTAACCCTGTGCTGAAAAATACTATTTCTGCTTTTAACTAAGTTATGACTGTAGTAAGAGGTATAAGTATTTGGCTGCTGTTAAGGTGATATTTGTGCTTGAAAAAGCTAGTTGACTGGTATCATTTGCGATCGATCGCCATCACAAAAAAGGTTTGTAGTGCGGACTTAAGTCCGCAGTATAGAGGTTTTCAGAAAGATGAGGTATGACTGACAGCTTATATAATAATAAACAAAGAGGGCTGAAGCCCAACTACGTCCGCGAATCTTTTTAAGAAAGGCTATACAAACTAATCTGCACATTTTATGTTAAATTATATCGCGAACGGTAGCATCGGTATTGTGCGATCGCTCGGGCGGTGCCTCAGTACCAATAGTCTCATAGTCGGTAGTTAAAGAGCGATCGCACTGGCGCACCCTACTACTTGTTTATTTATAGAAAATAATGACATGAAGAACAAACATCTTAACAGTCTTTGCTTGGCAGGCCTGCTGTTGCTCGTGCCGATTTGTCCGGGGACAATTGCCCGCGCTCAAATTTCCGAAACTTCCGATACTAACGCCAGTCCAAAAACCTTCCTCAAAGATGAACTGTATTTTGGCTTAACTAAACCCGGAGGCGAGACAATTTCTGAGTCAGAATGGCAGGAGTTTGTCAAGGAAGTTATTACCCCTCGTTTTCGGGAAGGGCTAACTGTATTAGACGGTTCCGGGCAGTTTCTCAACCAGGGCGGAATATTGATTCGAGAAAACTCTAAAATAGTTATTTTGATTTATGAAACTAGCCAGGAAAAAAATCGAGCTATTCAGGAAATTATCGAAAATTACAAGCGCAGGTTTCAGCAGGAGTCAGTGCTGCGAACGACCAGCGAAGTTAAGGTTTCTTTCTGATTAGCTCATCCAATCAGCGTTTTTATGATATTATTCCTAGTAATCAAGGTCATACCCTCAGAGATAAGTAGGGTGCATTCAACAGTTGACAGTTGACAGTTGACAGTTGACAGTTGAATTTTGACTGCTGACTGCTGACAGTTTAGGAGCGACCTCTACCCTTAAGTCAGAGAATTGGAATAATGAATAGTCTGATTTTAATTTCTCCCTCAAAGGGAGAGGCTTTCAACCAATTTTTTCTCGTAAAAATTATAATTTGTGGGTATCGATCGCACATTGCAAAAAGTCGCCAGAAAAACCAGCCCGGGAGAAAACAAAAATATGACGAACGATGGCAACCCAAAAGCCCAAGCGCCGGATAACGACGATGTACAAAAAAATTTGGACGGTATTGGGAAAGCTTTGATTGTGAGCGTGGCTTGGTCTTACGCAGAGGCATTGGAGCGAACAAAACGAGATCGAAAAGAACAGAAAGCTACGCCGGAATCTCAACCAGAATCTCAACCAGAATCTCAACCAGAATCTTAGACATCCGCCGCTGCGAAAACAGCGCAATTGCTTTCATCTACAGAAAAGCGATCGATCGCGCACCGGCGAACCATCACAATCATCGCGATCGAACACATTGGAATCGACTTTTTCGGCAGATTCCCGAAATTGCAGCGGTTTTTATGCCATTTTACCTCAATATATTTTATTTTACCCAAAGAGATTTAAATTAAACAAAGTACGGTTTTATAGCTACAGTGTACAGAACAAACAACCAATTTTGAGATCGGTCTCATGTCTAATTCAAAAATGATTGGCAAAGCGATCGCAGGTGGCATTTGCTTCGGCATCCTCGCCAGCAGCTTCAACGGCGCGCAAGGCCCAGCATCCGCAGCAGCACCAACAATTGCCGAAGCAGCAGCCCCCGCCGCTAGCAATATCGACAAGCAACTTCTAGGTCAATGGCAAGGTACAATCCCCTCCGGTCAGTCTTTCACCTTCGTCTTTGCCCCAGAAGGCAAATTGTTCATGATGGGTAAATGCCCCGACGGAGCCCCCTGCGCCAAAGAAACGAGGTATAAAGTTAATCTCGCTGCAAAACCGATGCACCTGGATGTCAGCCTCAACAAGACCGAAACCGTTGAGACTGTTTTTGAGTTGACTCCCGAAGGTCAAATGCGCCTTCAGGTGGAAGGCACCAATCCCGGACTGCCAAGACCGAATTCCTTAAACGACCAGGCAACCGTGTTTAAAAAGGTCTCCGAGACCACTGCACTGCCTGCTGGCACTCAAGTCATCGGTTATTGAGGAAAATTCTTCCCCCGCATTCGGCAGTTAAGTAGTTCTGGGTTTTGAGTTTTGGGTGTTGTTATAGGCAGTTTTCAATTCTATGAAATATAGTAGGGAAACGGCATTGCACATTGGTGTCAACAACCAGCTCAAACCCAGTCACAGATGGCTGTTTGACCATTAAACTTAGATCCCCCCTTAGCTTGCCCCCTACTCCCCCTTAAGAAGGGGGGGACAAGAAGTTACTCAAAGTCCCCCTTCTTAAGGGGGATTTAGGGGGATCTAGACTTGGCATAAAACCCATATTTCTCAAGGGTTTCAGCCTTAAGTTGACACGCCTTGGGCGAAGCGTAGCGGAGGGAGTGCAGTGTCCCTACCGTAGCATCTGTATTTTTTTTACTAAGCGTGAAAATCACCATCAGTTAAAGAATTTAAAATTTAAAACTGAAAATTTAAGAGTTTCCCGCTGCCTTCTGTCTTTAACAGGCCCTGCTACAATCCACTTAATCTCCTTTTAACTTTTGCCATAGACTTCCATGAGTGAAACCGTCCTAGAAGTTCGCAACCTGCGGGTTGAATTTCAATCTGCGGACGCAGACAATGCGTCCGCAACAGTCAAAGCTGTTGACGGCATTTCCTTTGAGGTGAAGCGAGGGCAAACTCTGGGAATTGTCGGAGAGTCGGGTTCGGGAAAATCGGTAACATCCCTCGCTGTTATGGGTTTGCTGTCAAGTTCGTTAACGAAAATCCAGGGCGAAATATGGTTTTCTCCGACAGCAGATGGCGCTACCAAGCAGCCTGTGAATCTGCTGGAAATGCCGGATAGGGAAAAACAAACCTACCGGGGAAGCCAGATTGCGACGATTTTTCAAGAGCCGATGAGTTCGCTAAATCCCGTTTTTACGATCGGCTTTCAACTCACAGAAGCCATTTGTCTCCACCAAAAGATATCCCAGACAGCAGCGCGGCGCAAAGCTGCTTCGCTATTGCAAGAGGTGAAGCTGCTACCGGGGGACGAGGAACTGCGGCAGCGCTGTTTGGCTTTGCGGCAAGAAGCAGGTGCCCAGGACGATCGCGATTTCATGCCACAAGTCAACAGCCAAAAACAAGCTATGCTCGATCGCTATCCCCACGAACTCTCCGGCGGTCAAATCCAGCGCGTGATGATTGCGATGGCCATTTCTTGCAATCCCACTTTATTAATTGCTGACGAACCGACAACGGCCTTAGACGTAACCGTGCAAGCAACAATCTTAGCTTTGCTGCGCGAGTTGCGGGACTCTAGAGGCATGGCAATGATTTTTATTACCCACGATTTAGGCGTCATTGCTGAAATTGCCGATACGGTGGCGGTGATGTACCGAGGTAAAATTGTTGAATGCGGTGCGATCGAGCAAATTTTCAGCAATCCCCAACATCCTTACACAAAAGGTCTCTTAGCTTGCCGCCCAACTCTCGAACGCCAAATGCGCCGCTTACCGACAGTTTCCGATTTTATGGAAGTCACCACAAATGCTAGCGGCGAATTGGTAATTGTCGAGAAAAATGTCGATTTAGACGGCGACAGCAGCGGCGGACTTTCCACTTTTCCCACCGGAAAACCCCCTCGGCTGCCGAATATTTCCGAGCCTTTGCTAGCTGTTAATAACTTGCGAGTCGGTTTTCCGGTGCAAGGAATGTTTGGCGAAACTAAACGCTTGTTTATGGCGGTAAACGATATTTCTTTTGAGGTTTACCCGGGCGAAACTTTGGGTTTAGTCGGCGAATCTGGCTGCGGTAAATCAACTTTAGCGAGAGCATTGCTGCAATTAATTCCGATATCCAGCGGCAAAGTGTTTTTTGAAGGTCAAGAAATTACCCCTCCTACCAAAAGTAGTTCCCGAGGGCAGTGGATGGCTAATTATCGGCTCAAAAAAGAGTACGATCGCCAATTGCGCCGGCTGCGGCGCGATTTGCAAATTATCTTTCAAGACCCTTATAGTTCTCTCGATCCGCGCCTGAGTGTTGGGGAAGCGGTGATGGAACCGATGGTGATTCACAGCTTTGGCAAAAACCCGAAAGAAAAGCGCGATCGCGCCGCTTATTTGTTGGATAGAGTGGGTTTAAATCCCGATTTTATGCGGCGCTACCCCCACGAATTTTCCGGGGGACAGCGGCAGCGAATTTGTATTGCTAGAGCTTTGGCTTTGAATCCTAAGTTTATTATTTGCGATGAATCGGTTTCTGCATTGGATGTATCGGTGCAGGCGCAAGTTTTAAATTTGCTCAAGGAGTTGCAAACAGAGTTTGGACTGACTTATATTTTTATTTCTCACGATTTGAGCGTGGTCAAGTTTATGAGCGATCGCGCGATCGTCATGAACAAAGGTAAAATCGAGGAAATTGGCACAGCCGAGCGTATTTACCGCCAACCGCAGCAAGCTTACACGCGGCAACTGATAGCTGCTATTCCGGCGGGGAATTTGGAGCGCATTCGGCAACAGCAATTAGGTCGCCAATCTGCTTTGTCTGCTGCGAATGCGCCCCTATCGCCTGGGGATGAATCGCAATAAATGTGATATTATCTAGCTAGCTAAATTAACCCCGAGCCTTTGGCAGCATCGGACTAAATGCCTCATCCAACCAATTTGATTGTGGTGGTTTGATGGGATACAATTCTAACCAAATCCCAGAATTAAGCCTACACATGGATTGTACCAAGGTTTGTAGTGCGGACTTCAGTCCGCTTTATACTGCGGACTGAAGTCCGCACTACAAACCGTTTTTGTGATGGTAATCAACCGGACACGATATTAATACCAGATTGATAATTGTAGCAAGAGTTTTGTGAACTTGTATTAATACAGTTAAAAAAATCAAAATCCAAATTAAACACTTAACACTGGATTCTGCCTTCGGTATGGAGAATGTCCGGTTATAGCAATTTGCAACACTCGCGAAGTACAACGGATCCATTCCCAATTCCCAATTACCCGGGAACATAGGAGTTTAACTAACAACTCCTACCAACATCTTTTTATTTTTTTTTCATAAATCAACAGTCGATCTTCATTTTAACTTCACAATTAATAGGTAGTATGAAATTTGGTTGAATTTGACGGAGAGTCCGGGTTTTTCAACCAGCAGTCAGAGAGTTCCCCGCAGTATTTTAGTACATCAAACCGGGTCATAACTTACGCAAAAAGTGGTTTGACACGATACTCTTACGCGGTAATGTGCTTCAGGCGCACTCTAGATAATTAAATTTTGCGTGCTGGACTAGCTAGATTAGGCCAAATGTCCAATGACCAACAGCAATATCTAGTCCATTATTAAAGATAAACCCTTTATGCCCTTACAAAAAATGATAAAAGCCGCACCGCAGCTAAAAAAATATTACTCGCTAATTCCGTAAATACACTTAATTTTATGGTTGTGTTGCATAAAATAAGGAAAAAATGCCAATGCTTGATTTCGCCAGCTAGAAAAAATTTACCCGAAAGAATTGGTTGAAAGCCCCAAGCCTGCTCGGGAGAAATTAAAATCAGACTATTCATTACTCCAATCCTCGGACTTAAGGGTAGAGGTAGCTCTCAAATAGTCAACTGTCAACTGTCAACTGTCAACTGTCAACTGTTGAAAGTATTTTAACATCTTTAGAGTTGTTTTTAAGTCTTAACTCATCAAAAATTAAACTTATTCAAAAAAATGAAAGATCTAGTTCATATAGAAGAATCACAAAACACTAAATTGTTTAAATTCCTGCAACTATTATTGATAAAATTAACGGCAGCAGTCACCAGCAGACAGAAGGCAGAATGCAGTATGCAGTATGAACAAACAATCAGCCTTGCGACGATCGCCTCAGGCAGTGTATTCTCAGTTGCGAGTGTGGTACTGCTTGTATTAAACGGGTTGCTGGTAACAGGCGGAGGCGATGGTTTGTGCAAGAGCCAACTCGCCCTGGGATGTTTGGCTGTAGCCAATATTGTCATGTTGGTGGTGTCCGCGCGATCGCACGCCTCTGCTGTCTGGGCCTATAACGATCGCCAATCCAGCAAGTTCAACCAGGGCGATCGATTTTTTAGCCTGTCGCCAGATATGCTCTGCGTAGTTGCTTTTGACGGTTATATTAAGCACATCAACCCAGCAGCCGAAAAAATCCTCGGCTATTCCCCAGCCGAAATGGTGGGCAAACTCTTCATTGAATTCGTCCATCCAGGCGATCGCGAAACTACTCTAAAACAAGCTGAAAGGATTGCTGCGGGGAATAATATCGTTGGGTTTGAAAACCGCTGGCTGTGTCGCGAGGGGTCTTACAAGTGGATAGCCTGGACTGCTAGCCCTTTCTGCGAAGAAGAATTGATCTATGCTGTCGCCCGCGACGTTACCGATCGCAAACTCGCCCAAGAGTCGCTCCAGCACAGCAATTCAATCTTGCGTTCCGTGATTGAAAGCACGCCGGATGTCATTTTTGTCAAGGATATTCAAGGCCGCTACGCGATCGGAAATTCTGCCCTAGCTAATTTTTTTGAAAAACCTATTGAGGCAATTATAGGCAAAGACGATACAGAATTATTTCCCGCTGAAATAGCCAAAAGAATGATAGATTCAGACATCGAAATTCTAGCATCAAGAATACATTTCAATCAGGAAGAAAATCTCCATATAAATGGACAAATGCAAACATTTCTGACAGCAAAATGCCCTTGGTACGACTCGGAAGGAAATGCGATCGGCATCATTGGTATATCACGCGACATCAGCGATCGGAAAGCAATAGAAGCAGCACTACAAGAAAGTAACATCCTCTTTGAAAACGTCATCGAAAGTACAGGCGACAGCATTTTTGTCAAAGATATTCAGGGCCGCTACCTATTGGTCAATTCTACGGTTGCGGGCATGATTGGCAAGCCAAAATCAGAAATTTTTGGCAAAAATGATGCCGAATTATTTCCGCTGGAGATTGCGAATATGCTGGCGGAAAATGACCGCCGGATCTGGCAATCTGGGATTGAGGAAAGCATCGAAGAATTAGTAAAAGATAGTGAGGGCAACATCCTGACATTTCTTTCTACCAAAAGCCCTTTGCGCGATCGCTCTGGAAACATCACGGGCGTGGTGGGAGTTGCTCGCGATATTAGCGATCGCAAACAGGTAGAAGCCGCCCTGCGGCGCAGCGAAGAGCGGTTGCAGCTAGCTCTTTGGGGTTCCGACAGCGGAATGTGGGATTGGAATATAGTTACTGACGAAATGTATTGCAACCACGAGTACAGTGCTTTGTTGGGCTACGAACCAGACGAACTACAAGCAAATGCGATCGGTTTGTCACAGCTAGTTTATCCCGACGATTTACTGGTATTGAACCAGAAATTAAATGCCTATTTGGAAAATCCAGAAAATGGCTATGCTGTTGAGCATAGAATGTTAGCTAAATCCGGCGAATTTAAATGGATTTTGGCGCGGGGGAAAGTCGTAGAAAGAGATGAAAATAATGCTCCGGTGAGAATGATTGGCACTATTTCTGATATTGGCGATCGCAAACAAGCCGAAAAAGCTCTCCAAGAAAGCGAGCAAAAATATCGGTGTTTAACTGAAGCCACCTCCCAAATTATTTGGGATACTACCGCCGCAGGCGAAGTTGTCGCCGAACAAACAGGATGGAGTGCATTTACGGGAGCGACTTACGACGAAATTAAAGGATGGGGGTGGCTCAATAACATCCATCCCGACGACAGAGAATATACTGCCAGGATGTGGTCTGAGGCACTTGCCGATCGCACCTTATTCGCAATAGAACACCGCTTGCTGCGGCACGACGGCGAGTACAGGTATATGACCGTGCGCGGTATACCCGTATTGAATGCAGATGGCAGCGTTCGCGAGTGGGTTGGCATCCACTCCGACATTACCCCAGCCCGCCGCGCCGAGGCAGAAATGTGGCAGCAAAAAGAATTTCTGAGCAGCATCTACGACAGTGTGAACTACAGTATTTTCGTACTAGATGTCGGCGCAGACGAAGAATTTCGCTACGCCGGCTGGAATCGAGCAGCAGAGTTACTCAGTAACATCAGCAAGGAGGAAGGATGCGGCAAAACTCCAGAAGAACTTTTCCCAGCATCTACGGCAGCGTTTTTCCGGCAGAAATTAAGAGAATGCCTGCTAAAAAATAGCTCTCTTTCTTACGAAGAATCTGTTAGTCTTGAGACTCAAGAAGTCTGCTTTATCACAACTCTGACTCCGCTGCGAGACGAATTTGGGAAAATTTGTCGCATTGTGGGAAGTGCTACCGACATTACAAAACGCAAACAAGCCGAAGCACAATTGCGCGAACAAGAAGAATTTTTAAACAGCATCTATAACGGATCGAATCAAGTTATTTTCGTGGTAGATGTCGCCGCCGGAGAGTTCCGCTATGCAGGCTGGAATGCAGCTACAGAAGCATCTACAGGCATTTTGAGTGCTGATGTCAAAGGCAAAACTCCCGAAGAAGTGTTTCCCCCAGCAGTAGCAGCAAATTTTCGGCAAAGATACCTCGATTGTTTGGCCGCAGACAGCTCGATTTCTTACGAAAATAGCGCCGAATTGGCAGGTGTAGAAAATTGGTTTATCGTAACTCTGACGCCCCTGCACGATACCTCTGGCAGCATCTACCGAATTATTGGTAATTCCACCGACATTACGGCTCGAAAACTTGCAGAAGCAGCGCTGCAAGCTAGTCAGCACTTTGTTGAGCGCATTGCCAATACCAGTCCGAATATTCTCTATGTTTACGACGAAATCGAGCAGCGAAATGTGTATGCCAACCGCGAAATCACCGACCTCCTGGGCTATACAGTGGCAGAAGTTCAAGAAATGGGCAGCAATCTGTTGCCGACAATTATCCACCCTGAAGATTTAGCTAAATTTCCCACATATATCCAGCAAATAGAAAATGCTCCCGACGGCGAGGTGGTTGAGTACGAATATCGGGTGCTCGACAGACAAAATAGTTGGCGCTGGTTAGTCAGTCGCGATATTGTATTTAGCAGAACAGAGTCGGGCAAAATCCAGCAGCGTCTCGGTGTTGCTGCCGACGTTACAGATCGCAAATTCGCAGAACAAGCTTTAGCAGAACAATTGAAACTTTCTTCATTCACAGCAGATGTGGGAATTGCTCTGACTGAAAACCGCACTTTACCTGCAACTTTGCAAAAATGTACCGATGCAGTTGTGCGCCATCTGGATGCTGCGTTTGCTCGGATTTGGACGCTCAATGAAGAGGGAAATGTCTTGGAATTGCAAGCAAGTGCGGGGATTTATACTCACATTGACGGCGCTCACAGCCGCATTGCGGTCGGCGAGTTCAAGATTGGTTTAATCGCCCGGGATCGACAACCTCACCTCACTAATTCTGTGCAAGAAGATGCCCGAGTCAGCGACAAAGAATGGGCGAAACGAGAAGGAATGGTGGCTTTTGCTGGATATCCGTTGATTGTTGACAATCAGTTGGTGGGAGTAATCGCCATGTTTGCTCGCCAGGAGTTGACGGAATCTACACTGATTTCTTTTGCGTCAATTGCCGATTCGATCGCCCTGGGAATCAAGCGCAAACAAACAGAACTTGCTCTCGCCGCCCAAAAGCAAACTTTGAGGGGAATTATTGACAATGCTCCCATCTGGGTGTGGATGGCAAATGCTAGCGGGCGGATGTTATTAGCCAACAAAACTTTCTGCGAAGATGTAGCTATTCCCGAAGAGAAGTTCTTAGCAGCCTCTCACTATTCCGAAGTTTTTGGATTAGAAGCATCTGCTAACTGCATGGTATCAGATGCACAAGCCTGGAGCCAAGATCCTCCCTGTTATTCTGAAGAATTGCTCCAGTTGGTTGACGGTGAATACCACCAGTTGGAGATAATTAAAACTCAGGTCAAAGATGATTGCGGTAATGCGATCGGCTTAATCGGTTTGGGTTTGGACGTAACGAAACAAAAAGAAGCTCAAAGACAGTTGCAAGAGTCGGAAGCGAGATTCCGCAAATTAGCAGAGCAGGAAGCGCTGCTCAACCAACTAGCTAGCAATATCCGCAAATCTCTGGATTTAGACACTATTTTGGCCACAACTGTGCAGCAAATACGTGAATTGCTGCTGCTCGAACGGTGCATATTTATCTGGTATATAACCAACGAAACATCAGCATTTTGGAATGTAGAATACGAGGCAAAAAATGATGAACTACCTTCCTTGCTGGGTGTATTTCCGGCTAACTTGACTGGTTCTAAAGCCGAGCGAATTGCCAATATTGAAATAATTCGGGTGGATGATTTTAAAAATGTTACCGATCCAGTAGAGCGGAATTTTTTCATGTGTATAGGATTACAGTCTATGCTGGACATTCCCATTCAGACATCTTCAGGTAAAATAGGGGTAATTTGCTGTAGCGCTTCTAGCAGCATCCGGTGTTGGAGCGATGAGGAAGTGGAACTGTTAGTGGCTGTGGGCAATCAATTGGCGATCGCCATTAATCAAGCCGAACTTTACGAAACATCTCGCCTCGTCGCCGCCGAAGCTTCATCAGCAGCCATGAAGCAAAAATTGCTCAACCAGTTAGGCAGTCAAATCCGCGCTTCTCTCGATTTAGATACTATATTAGCAACAACTGTGCACCAAATTCGCGACTTGCTGCAACTCGATCGCTGCTTGTTTATTTGGTATGTATCCGATGTCGAGATACCCGCTTGGGATGTCGTCCACGAAGCTAAAAATGATGACTTGGTCTCGCTTGTGGGTTATTATCCTGCTAACCTAACGGGGACTCTGGTACAAAAAATAGCCAAATCGGAAATCTGCCAGATAGATGATGTTTCAATTTGGAGCGATCCCATAGAAAGAGAGTTCTTTTTGCAGCTGGGTTACAAATCTATGTTGGATTTGCCAGTCAATAGTGCAGGGGGTTTAATTGGTGTTGTAGACTGCGTGGCTTGTCGCGAGATGCGGAGGTGGACACAAGACGAAGTGGATTTGCTATCGGCAATTGGCGATCAATTGTCGATCGCCATCAGCCAATCCGAACTCTACACCCAAAGCGTCGATTCAGCCCGAATGGCGCGAGAACAAACTGCCCAACTAGAAGCAACTCTGTGCGAACTTAAGCTTGCTCAAACCCAGCTCGTGCAAGCAGAAAAAATGTCGAGTCTCGGTCAGATGGTAGCAGGAATTGCCCACGAAATCAATAACCCAGTCAGCTTTATTTTTGGCAATCTTACCTACACAGAAGAATACACCACAAACCTGATGAAACTGCTGCAAATGTATCGAGATGAATACCCGGAACCGACCGCAGCTATTCAGGAGGAAGTAGAGGCATTAGAGCTAGATTTCTTGTTAGACGACTTGCCAAAAATGCTGTCTTCGATGCAGGTGGGAGCAACTCGCATCCGAGATATCGTGCGGAGTTTGCGAAATTTCTCTCGCCTTGATGAATCTGAAATGAAAAAAGTTAACATTCACGAAGGCATCGACAGCACGTTGATGATTTTAGAACACCGTCTGAAAGTTCAGCCCGTTAGCGCAGCGGGTACGGAGTACCATCGCCCAGCAATTCAAGTCGTTAAAGAATACGGACAATTGCCGCTGGTAGAGTGTTACGCCGGACAATTGAATCAGGTGTTTATGAATATTATAGCGAATGCAATTGACGCTTTACAAGAACCGCTTCCAAATTCAGCAATTATCCGCATTTCTACAGAGGTAGAAGGTAATTTTGCTGCGATTAGAATTGCTGATAACGGTGCAGGTATCACCGATCAAGTCAAGCAGCGGATATTTGATCCGTTCTATACTACAAAACCGATCGGTTCGGGGACGGGAATGGGTTTGGCGATTTCTCATTCTATTATTGTCGAAAAACACAAAGGTGAAATCAAGTGTTTCTCTGTGGTGGGGAAAGGCACTGAATTTACGATCAAGATTCCGATTCAAAGAAGAGAAAATTAAATAGGTTCTATAGGGTTAACTCTTAGGTACGTAGTTGCGCTTCAGCGCTCTTTCGGGTGCATCTGGCGCAAGGCGAATATATCCGTATGGGCTATAGCATGACCTCGGTGAATATGAGATGATAACTAATAACTTATATGCGGTCATGCTTCGCCCTCTTCCTTGCGCCAGATGCACCCGCTCTTTCATATGTATAAAAGCGCTGAAGCGCAACAACGTACCTTTATACAGTTGCGTAAATTCAGTTAATATGATATGAACAATCTAAAATCTGAAATCTGAAATCTGAAATGACATTACCTCCAGGCAATTTGGGTTTACCGCTAATTGGCGATACCCTCAACTTTTTACAAGATGCTCAATTCGCCAAAAAACGCCACCAACAGTACGGGCCAATTTTCAAAACCAGCATCTTCGGACAGCCTACCGTGTTTGTGTCCGGCTCAGAGGCGAATTTGTTTGTTTTAAGCCATGAAAATCAATATTTTGTTATGAGTTGGCCTCCGAGCATGAAAGCGCTTTTAGGGCCGCTTTCCTTGGCGCTGCAAACGGGTTCGGAACATCAAAATCGGCGCAAGCTGCTGTACCAAGCGTTTCAACCGCGAGCTCTGGCGGGCTACATCGGCGGGATGGAAGATATCACTGGGCGCTACTTGGAAAGATGGACGCAGATGAGCGAGTTTGCGTGGTATCCCGAACTGAGAAATTATACTTTTGATGTTGCTAGTAAGTTGTTAGTTGGGATTGATGCTGGTTCGGAGACGGCGCTGGGACATTATTTTGAAACTTGGTGCGAGGGTTTATTTTCGATTGCTTTAGATGTGCCGTGGACTAAGTTTGGAAAGGCGAAAAAGTGCCGAAAGTTACTGTTATCAGAACTTGAAAAGATTATTCGCGATCGCCAACAAGATATGGGAGAAGGGAATGATGCTTTGAGTTTGCTGATTTCGGCTCGCGACGATGACGGAAACAATTTGAGTTTGGAGGAGTTGAAAGATCAAGTGCTGCTGCTGTTGTTTGCGGGACACGAGACTTTGACTTCGGCGATCGCCTCTTTTTGCCTTCTCCTAGCTCAAAACCCCGATGTGATGGCAAAAGTTCGCGCGGAACAACAGCAGTTTTCGGCAACTGAACCGCTAGACTTGGAACAGCTCAAACAAATGACTTATTTGGAGCAGGTGATGCGAGAAGTGCTGCGGTTGGTTCCGCCGGTGGCAGGCGGTTTTCGTCAGGTAATTCAGGCTTGCGAGTTCGGCGGCTACGAAATTCCCCAGGGTTGGAGCGTGCTTTACGAAATCAATCAGACCCATCAGGATAGCTCAGTTTATCCCGAACCCGATCGCTTTGACCCCGATCGATTTAGTTTGGAGCGATCGACAAATGCTAAACCTTTCAGTTACGTGCCCTTCGGCGGCGGTTTGCGGGAATGTTTGGGGAAAGAATTCGCGCGGTTAGAGATGAAACTGTTTGCGGCGAGGATGGTTCGAGAGTGCGAATGGGATTTGTTACCGGATCAAGATTTGAATTTAATCCGAGTACCGACTCCACACCCGCGTGACGGTTTGCGAGTGAAGTTGCGGCGAAAAATTGCAGGTTCGTAGTGAGGACTTCAGTCCGCATTCAGGTTCGTAGTGAGGACTTCAGTCCGCATTCAGGCTCGTAGTGAGGACTTTAGTCCGCATTCAGGTTCGTAGTGAGGGGAGCATCTCAGTTTTGCATTTATAGTGCGAGCGTCCCCGCTCGCGTATGCTACAAATCGCGAGCGGGGACGCTCGCACTATAATAAAAAAAATGCTTTTTGCAAAATTGAGATGCTCCCAAGCGTGAGGACTTTAGTCCGCATCTATCCGAGGACTAAAGTCATCACGCTCCGGTGCATTTGGTTTTTGAAGAGGGCGAAGCATGACCGCAGATAAGTTATTAGTTATAATCTCATATTGACCGCGGTCATGCTTCGCCCCTACAAATATATTTGACAAACCCAGATGCACCTGCGATCGCCTACAATATTACAACTCCATCGGCCCCAAATACTTAGTCAAATAAGGCGAAAACACCTCATAAATCAGCGTCAGCGGCTTCCCGTGATGCCAAAACAAATAGTGTCGCCCCCAAAAAGGCCCCGACTCTTGAAAAGCCGACTCCAAGGCCACCGACTCACCGCAATAAATGCCTTGCACATCGCGATACAATTCTGTTCGCAGGCGCGCTAAACTTGCCCAAATTGGCAAAGATTTATTTTCCAAATATTCATCTACGTGACTCGCTTCCCACCAAGAAGTCGCGTAGGCGAGGCGCTGTCCCGAAGCAGTCCGCAGCCACACTTGGCGGCGCAGGCGCGGCCCGGGAACCGCGACAATTTGTGGCGGCGCGCCGTCTGCATCCTCACCCACTAAGGACATATCGATCACATCTACTTCTGTGGGTTCCCCTGTCAGCAGTTGCAGGTGACGGGTGGGGGAACCGTCGCCGAGGAGCAGTATTTGCCATGCCGGTGCTAGCTTGGTGTGGGGTAAACCCTTCTGTACTGCGTCTTCTGCTCCTTCCCACAGGGGGTTGAGAGCGTGCCAGGTTTGGCTGTTTTTTGGTGTAAATGTTGCAGTCAAGGGTCTTTACAAAACTTAATTTTTTGTTTATTATAACGCTTCTGCAATCTACAGTTTAAATCTGTTTAGAAACGGGTTCTCCGGCCCGTTCCACAATAAAATTGAGTTTTTGTGGAACAGGCATCTTGCCTGTTTTGAGAATGTTACGGGCTCTCCGGTCCGTTCCACAATAAAATTGAGTTTTTGTGGAACAGGCATCTTGCCTGTTTTTGAGAATGTTACAACATCTCAGTTAAATCCATTACCCAATCCGTTGCCGAACTTCTTTGCCCTATATGTTACGAATAACCGAAATAAAACTTCCCCTCGATCATCCTGAAGATGCGATCGCCAGCGCCCTTCTCAAAAAGCTGCAAATTCCCCCCGCAGAATTGCTCAGCTATACCATCTTCAAACGCAGCTACGACGCTCGCAAAAAAGCCGAAATTGTTCTTGTCTATATTGTGGATGTCGAGACAACACAGGAAAACGAACTTCTGCAACGCTTCAAAAAAGACCCTCATGTCATGGTGACGCCAGACACGAGTTATCGCTATGTAGCCCAAGCCCCCAGCAATTTGACGACAGTTCGGCCCATTGTGATCGGTACGGGGCCGTGCGGTATGTTTGCAGGGCTGATGCTGGCACAAATGGGGTTTCGCCCGATCCTTTTGGAACGTGGCAAAGCTGTGCGCGATCGCACGGCTGACACCTTTGGATTTTGGAAGAAAAAAATAGAATTCAACCCAGAATCTAACGCCCAGTTTGGGGAAGGCGGTGCGGGAACTTTTTCGGATGGCAAGCTCTACAGCCAAGTTAAAGACCCTCAGCATTACGGGCGCAAGGTGCTGACAGAACTTGTGAATGCGGGTGCTTCACCGGAAATTTTATATATTAATAAGCCGCATATTGGTACGTTTAAATTGGTGGGAATTGTCCAAAGTATTCGCGCCCAAATTGAATCCTTAGGCGGTGAGATTCGGTTTCAAACTCGTGTCGAAGATATTCATATCGAAAATGGCAAAGTGCAGGGAATTACTACAGCCAGCGGAGAATATATTGCTAGTAATTATGTAGTTCTGGCGGTGGGACACAGCGCCCGCGATACTTTTGAGATGTTATTCTCGCGCGGTGTTTACATTGAGGCTAAGCCTTTTTCGATTGGTTTTCGGGTGGAACATCCCCAAAGTGCGATCGATCGCTGTCGTTTTGGCGATCGGGCGGGCCACAAGCTTTTAGGTGCCGCCGATTACAAACTGGTTCACCACTGTGCAAATGGTCGTTCTGTCTACAGTTTCTGTATGTGTCCCGGCGGTTTGGTAGTGGCGGCGGCGTCGGAACCGGGGCGACTTGTGACGAATGGGATGAGTCAATATTCTCGCAACGAACGCAATGCTAACAGCGGGATTGTGGTGGGTATCACGCCGGAAGATTATCCGGGTCATCCGTTGGCGGGAATTGAGTTTCAGCGTCGCCTAGAAGAACGGGCATTTGAGTTAGGAGGTGGCACTTACAACGCCCCTGGGCAGCTTGTGGGAGATTTTTTGGCGAATCGCCCTTCGATCGCCCTAGGCGCTGTGCAGCCTTCTTATACGCCCGGAGTTGTGATGACTGATTTGAGCGAAAGTTTGCCGGATTTTGCGATCGTAGCCATCCGCGAAGCACTTCCGGCTTTTGACAAACAAATTAAAGGATTTGCGATGGATGATGCGGTTTTGACTGGAGTGGAAACGCGGACTTCTTCACCAATTCGGATCAAGCGCAAAGACGATTATCAGAGTTTGAATACTGAAGGGCTTTATCCTGCGGGGGAAGGTGCGGGATATGCGGGTGGAATTCTGTCGGCGGGGATTGATGGGATTAAGGTGGCGGAGGCGGTTGCTTTGAGTATTTTACAATCTTTAAAGCACAAAGTTTGAGGTAGGATTAACTAAGATTTTGCACAATGTCAATTAGCCTTTTATGAACAGGCAAGATGCCTGTTCCAAAAAGATTAAATTTCTTGTGGAACAGGCATCTTCCCTGTTGCTGTTGATGTAACATCTCAGATCAACCAACTGCAAATTCGGTGTATTGTCGGACATGAGGTGCATGATAGGCTAGCACAATTTCCTGGGATGGGACGCCTCGTGCTATTAATTGATTGGCGATCGCCTCTTCAGTTCCGTCATGCTGTACCCAAATTTTCCCATCTTTAATGTCTACATGAATTATGCAGCCATAAATTCGAGTGTTACTATCTTTCCAACCCACATGAACCAGTTGATAGCGATCGCTGACTAAATCGAAAATTGTCTCGCTGGAAACTGGATCGTGAGGCGATCGCCTCTGAGATCGTTCAGTTAGCAATTCCTGAATATATTGACGATACAAACTTACTTTATCCATTCAGAAATCTCCTGTTTTTCGGTGTCGTAAACTAAAAGTGGAATTTGATTGCGTTCAATTACCGTTTGAATAAATGAGTATTTGAAAAATTTTCTGTGAATACCTAATGGAATTGCCAGGTAAAGAGTTCTCTCTGGATCGTCAAATTCTAATGCAATCCGATAGTTGATAAATTGTCCCACTGCGGTATGAAACTCTGAAATCGTCGATGGTGCCAAAAACGTTTTGATTTCAATCGCAATTTTTTCATTATCCTTTGTAGCTGCTAATAACTGTTCTGCACCCAGATCGATATAAAAATCAACAAATCCGAGATCGATATGATAAGGGTCATCGGTAATTGTCCAACCCTGATTTTCGAGGGCAGTTTTGACGAGTTCGTGAAACTTATCTTTAGCTGGCATATTTAAACAGTAGCTAATTGCGATCGAATTTGAGTATCCGTATATTCCGGTGTCCAACCGACCGTGGTGGTAAAATAGCGCACAGCTTTAACTTTCCGGGCTGCTGTCAAATAAAACCAGTGTTCCGTATTCGCTGGTACGTTGATAAATTCTTCGGGCTGTACAGTCACTTCTACTTGACTACCGTCGGGACGCACAAAACCGAAAATTCCTTCTCCTGCTACAATGTAGCGGACTTCATCGTCAGCGTGAATGTGACACTTGTCGAATTTGGAGAGCAGAGTGTCGAGGCTTGGAATGTCTGGGTGTAGTACAATTAAGTCGCGGGATTGATAGCCTGCGCTTTCCTTGAGTTGCTGAAAGTAGCCGTCGAGGGCTTGTAGCACTTGCTCTTTTTGATTGTCGTCGATCGCATCGAGAGCCAGCAATTCCCGAATTTCTGGGTTGTCACCCACCGGCCAACTATTGAGTTGAATGTTCAAAGGAGCAAGTTCGCGGGTAATATCGCTCAGTTGAGTATAGGTTCTACCGTTTTCGAGTCGCAGGATAGCCATTTTTGCACGTTCCTATTTTTGATTAACAGACACAGCGAAAGACGCTTGTCGATCGCGCCTGTACAATAAAAACAATTTTAACTCACATTTTGCAGCATTCTCAGGCAAGATGCCTGTTCCACAAGAGTTGAAGATTTATCGCGATAAGATTGATAAGTCAGGCGCCCGGTAGCAACCGCTGCGATCGGCAACACTGAGATATTTTAGATGTAACTTTTGCAACAACTATGCCTACTTATACTGGAATTTCTAGCGAAGCTTTTCAGCATCCCCTCGATCGCCAAGCCGAGACCGCATTACGCAGCGTACCTGGATTTGACTTAATTGCCAGCAAATTTGTAGAATTTGTCTACGAACGACCGCAATTCGTTTACCTAATGGGAAATAGCATACAAGTCGGCCCGCGCCAATATGCCAGCATTTATCATATATTTCGGGAGTGCGTGCAGGATTTAGATATTTTTCCAGAACCGGGTTTGTTTGTGTCTCAGAATCCCGCTGTTAACAGCTATGCCCTCGGGAAAAATCAACCCTATATAGTTTTAAACACTGGTCTTTTAGATTTGCTGGATGAGTCAGAAATCAAAGTAGTCCTGGCTCACGAGTTGGGACACATCAAATGCGGGCATCCAACTTTAAATCAAATGGCGATGTGGGCGATGAGCATCGCATCAACAATTGGCGAGATGACTTTTGGGCTGGGAAATATTGTCGGAAGTGGTTTAATTTTCGCTTTTTATGAGTGGCGGCGGAAGGCTGAATTATCGGCAGATAGAGCAGCTTTGTTGGTGACGGATGATTTGAACAATGTGATGAAGACGATGATGAAACTTGCGGGAGTTAGCAGTAAATATGCAGATCAATGCAGTTTGCAAGAATTTATCCGCCAGTCTGACAACTATCAAGAACTCGATCGCGACAATCTCAACCAAGTGTATAAATTTTTACTTTACAACGGTGGCCAAGGCGTGATGCTGAGTCACCCTTTCCCGGTGGAAAGGCTGCGGTATTTGCGAGATTGGGCGGCTTCCGAGGAATACCGGCAAATTAAGCTGGGTAACTACAAGCGGGCTGTAGCTGAGGGTGCGGTTGATGTGAAGTCCCAAACATCTAACAGCGAGACGGAGGCTTTGCGCCGTCAGATTGAGGAGTTGCAGCGGGAGATCGATCGACAAAAATCTAAGCAAAAATAAGTTGAGGATGTGCCGCAAGTACCTTGCGGCTGTCATTAGCGCCTTCAACCACTGTTTGCGTAAGTCTTTGAAAATTTACCGGATTTGGGGGAGGGAGGAAAGTAAAAGGAAGACAGGCTGCGGATCTCCCATCCCGCTACCTCGGAATTATATTAGAGTGCGATCGTCCCCAAAAGCCATAGCCTGCATTTGCAACTCGCCTCCAATCTACAAACTGTCCTCTTTTTTCTGAAATCTGTTTCTCAGAAGGTGTAGTTTAAATCTAGATAAGCTTATAACTCAATCGGGGCAAGAAAAAAATGATTATTGATAAAGCAATGAATACTCACAAACCAACTTCTAATTTTTTCGGGAATATCGGAAAAATTGCGATCGCCCTCAGCGTGCTAGCCGCCGGAATGGCCTTTACAAATCCTCCGAGAGATAAATACCTAACTTATGCTTCCGGCGTGCTCGAAACCGAGTTTAAAAACACCGTGCGTAATGATTCCCGCGTACCCAAAGCTTTGAGTGGCGTTGCAGAGACTTTCCTGACTTCCCAGCGCGGCTCGATCGAACACTTGCTCGACAATACAACGGAACGTCAGAACTTTGGCGTTGTCAGCATTTACACAACTCAACTAGGTAAAAAAAGCTATCAAACGGTTGGAGCTTTTGGCAATTTCGTTACCCTCCCACCTAGTTCGGCAAATGCTGAAAAGTAATGTCAAATTAAGTTAAATTATAGAAACCGGGCTTGCGATCGAACCCGGTTTTTACTTACTAGAAATAATTGGTTTAAGGCCGGAACCTTTGTAGGGAGAAATTAAAATTAGACTATTAGACCTATTGCAAAAAACAATCTATTCTATAATTAATAGTTAGCATTTTATTATGCTAGTTTTAGCAGCAGGTACGTAGTTGCGCTTCAGCGCTCTTTCCGAGATCCAAAAAGAGCGCTGAAGCGCAACTACGTACCTAAATTTAATAGACATCTTGCCAAAAAGATATCTGCGATCATTAAAGATTTATAGCAATCCTAAATGATTGATGAAGATTGGTAGCGGTAGTGGATGGTGCGTGCCTACCACCTATCTATCGGGGCAACCTGGATCTTTAAGAGCAACTACAAAAATTATCCAAATGATGGGAAGACTACTATATTATAAAAATATTAAGTTTTATTAAACACGAAAATTTCTCGTCCCACTTACTATTAAAATAAATAAGATAAATTTTTATGTTTGACAAATAAGCAGATGGCTATGCAATTAAGTAAGGGTGAGAGATTTAATCTCTCTCAAGAAGCACCGGATTTAAAAAAAATGGCGATCGCCCTCGGTTGGCAGGTAACGGAGGCAGGACAAAGCTACGACATTGATGTCTCTGCATTTATGCTAGGTTCGGACGGCAAATTACCTGACGATAATTTTTTTATCTTTTACAATAATCTGCAATCCTCTGACGGTTCGGTACTGCAATCGATTCCTGAAAACAACCCAGCTAAAGAAAATAAGACTATTTACGGCATTATCTTAGAAAAAGTTAATCCTGAAATTGTGGAAATAACTTTTGTTGTGACTATTCACGAAGCAGATAAAATCAATGCAAGTTTTAGGAATATCAGAAATAGTTTCATCAAAATTGTCAATTTGGATACCGGAATCGAACTTGTCCGGTATGAATTAACAGAGAGTTTTACACTAGAAACGGCTCTAGAATTTGGTCGTTTGTATAGAAAGAATGGAGAGTGGAGATTTCAGGCGGTAGGAGCAGGATATCAAGCTGGATTAAAGAGTTTTGTTGACAAGTATTGTAGGTGAAATAGCAATAACATTACTGCAAAGCAGCGATGAAAAAATATCGCCGACAGATTCTGATAGCAGCACAAAAACTCGCCGCCGGAGAAGAAGTAAAAGGTAAATTTTAGTCGGATTCGTTAATAGATGACAAAATGTGCTGGTAAGCTTCGATGGTTTTTCGGGCGATCGCCTCCCAGTTATAATATTTTTTAGCATAAGCTTGCCCGTTAAAGCCCCTGCGCTGCCTTTCCTGTGGTGCGAGGAGGGCTGATTCGATCGCGCGGGCGATCGCCCCTACCTCCAGAGGCACCACCCACCCAGCCTCCGCTTGCTGAATGTCATCCCAGATATAAACGCGATCGGAAATAACCACAGGTACACCCGCAGCCATCGCTTCTGCTACGGCAATACCAAAGTTTTCGTAATAAGAAGGCAACACAAATAAGTCAGCTTTTCTCAACATCTCAGCTTTTGAATCACCGCTAACAAAACCCGTTATTGTAGTAAATCTTTCTAAAATTGATTTTTTTATTTTGACTTTAATTTTGGCTTCGTAATCGGCATCTTGGGGATTAGAACCTGCTAAAATAAAGTTAAATTTTAGACCATCTTCTAAAATACTTTCCAGTGCCGTAATTAGCAATTCTAATCCTTTTTTAGGTTCGATTCGCGACATAAATAAGATGATTGGTATTTCCGAATCAGGCAATATTTCAGGGTAAGCATCTGCCGTCACCCCCAATGGAATTATCAAATCTTTTGGAACAGACATCTTGCCTGTGCTATCTAATAGTAAACAATCTTGTGGCACAGGCATCTTGCCTGTGCTATCCAAACCAAACCTTTCTGAAATTTTAGCTTCTTGCTTGCTAGTGAAATGAATTGCTGCCGCACCTGCTAAATTAGGTCGTTCTAAAAGTGTAGCATAAACCTGTTTTAAAAGCTTTTTCTTCTGCAAATCTGCGGGGTCAAGCATACCGCAGGGCCGGATAATATACGGTAACTTGTGCCCTCTGGCAATTGTCGCGGCGAAAGTAGTTACTGGCGAGAACAAAGCGTGAATGTGAGCGAGGTCAAATTGCCGCGCATTTTCATTCAACCACTGCAATAAACTCAGAGAAAACTTATATCTGCGAAACGGAGAACAGCGGAAATAAATAATCTCATAGCCGTTTTGTTTGATTGGTAGATTTAACGGCACATCTAAAGGATCTTGACCGATATCTCCGTTAGAATCTGTAGTTATAATTGTGACATCAATACCTTGGGAAGCGAGGGCGGCAGAAAGCCCCAATACCATTTGACTTGGGCCACCGTAGACGAGGGAAATTGAGGGGATAATTTGAAGGATTCGCATGATTAGCCCTTGGTCTTAATTGCGGTAGCTGGTTGTGTTATTATATAAAAAATTGCAAGATTTGCACTTTATACTAATTTAGGCGATCGGAGGCAAGTTATGCTGATTGGATTCAGCGTCGGCAACTACAAATCTTTTAAAGAAACTGTCACACTCAGCATGGTAGCTTCGTCAATTACGGAGGACGATCGAGAGCTTGACGAAAATAATGTATTTGAAATCAATCATAGATTAAAATTGCTAAAAAGTGCTGCTATTTATGGAGCAAATGCCAGCGGCAAAAGCAATCTTGTTGCTGCTGTTAACTTTATGAAGTGGTTTGTTCTCAACTCATCCAAAGAAACGCAAGTTTCAGAGGCGATCGATATTGAAGCATTCAGGCTAAGCACAGAGACAGAAAAAGAGCCATCATTCTTTGAAATAGTTTTCTTGCTAGAAGGCAAAAATTTTAGATATGGTTTTGAGATTAATTCTGAACAGGTTGTTGCTGAGTGGTTGTTTCAAAGTGATGAAGATTCAGAAACAATGCTTTTTGAACGGGATTTTGACAGCTTTATATTAGATGATTTCCCGGAAGGGCAAGGTATTAGCGATAAAACTAGAAATAATGCTTTATTTCTTTCTGTTGTTGCACAATTTAATGGTAAACTTTCTGGCAAAATCCTGCTGTGGTTCAGTAAAACTTTGCAATTGATATCAGGCTTGCAAGATAGGCAATACCGCAAGGAAACTTTAGAGTCTTTTGAGAACGATCGCCACAGGCATGATATTATTGAATTCATTAAAAAATTAGACTTGGGTATTGCTGATATCCAAATCACAAATCAACCTGTATTTATTATTTCCAATAATACAGCATTATATGGTAATTCCTACGGTAGTTTATATCCTATTTCTGAAAGCAAACCAGCCGTGAAAACAGTTCATCGGAAATATGATGCTGACGGTAAGCAGACTGCTATAGAAATATTCGATATTGAAAAGCATGAGTCTGAGGGAACAAACAAATTGTTTGCATTAGCAGGGCTGCTTCTCGATACTTTGAGGACAGGAAAGATTTTATTCATAGATGAACTTGATGCCCGACTACATCCGTTGATTACTCGTGAATTAATCTGCTTATTCAATTCTAACGAGACTAATCCCCACAACGCACAGCTTATATTCACGACACATGACACAAATCTGCTTAGCAGCAAGACTTTTCGCCGAGATCAAATATGGTTTACCGAGAAAGACAATAAGGGCGCTACTGATTTGTACTCTTTAGTAGAGTATAAAGTAGGAAAAAATGCCTCATTTGAACACGATTACATCATCGGAAAGTATGGTGCTATCCCTTTTGTTGGTAATTTCAAAGAACTTCTAGGTGAACTCTATGCCTAAAAAAAGTTCGTCCAGAAGAACTATTGATTACTCTAAAAGAAAAGTTAAAAATAGAAGATGGTTTTTAATCGTGTGCGAAGGTGAAAAAACAGAACCCAACTATTTTAGAAGTTTCGCGGTAGACACAAAGGTAATCAAGCTTGATATCAAGGGAGAAGGGAAAAACACGAGGAGTTTAGTAGAAAAAGCTATTGAGTTAAAAAATGACTCAGAATACGACGAAAGCGATCGATTTTGGTGTGTCTTCGATCGCGATATTAACGGTAAAAATTCTAACGACGCGCAAAATTTTAATGCAGCTATGACTCTTGCAAAAAATAACGGCATTAAAGTAGCGTACTCCAATGATGCTTTTGAACTTTGGTATTTACTACACTTCCATTTTTATAATACTGGAATTTCTCGCAAGGATTATCAAAATATGTTGACGAAGTTGCTCGGATACGAGTATCAGAAAAACAGTGAAACGATTTATGAGGAACTGAAAAACAAACAACAGGATGCGATTAAACACGCAAAACGGCTTTTAATGGAATACGATCGCCCTAATCCTGAAAGTGATAATCCTTCAACAACAGTGCATCTGCTAGTGGAAGAACTTAATAGTTTTATTCCTAAGAGTTGATGAATTTTGACACGATATACCTTAAATATACTTGGTATTAGCACAATTTGACTTCTTCCCATGAGTCTGTGTATCCCATACGCGAGATAAAATTTATCTGATCGGGCTAACCCAATGGTGTTGTGATACGATCGAGCAAGATTAATCATGCAGAATACCAAAAATGACTGTTCATTTTTAAGTAACTTTAGGAGTTGAATCAAAAATGGCTAAACAATCTCTCTCATTTATGCCGATCGCCATTTCGATGTTAGCCGCCATTGGTTATCCGACAACCAATGCAGCCGCTACCGCCGAAGTATCGCCATTACAGCCAACAGCATCAGCCATAACCGTCGCACAGAATCCCACTCCCAGCGACACGAATAAAAAGCTTCCTGACGTGCCGGCAAAGCTACAAGTGCCTGCTGGTAATGCTTTAATCTCCGAAGTGTCAGCCAAAGGCGTGCAAATTTACGTGTGTCAACCCAAAACTGGCGATCGCACTCAATTTGAATGGACATTAAAAGCACCGGAAGCTGATTTATTTAATGCAAGTGGCGCATTAGTTGGCAAACATTACGGTGGCCCAACTTGGGAGTATACTAAAGACAAGAGTAAAGTCGTTGGCGAAGTAAAAGAACGTGTAGATTCGCCCGATCGCACTACCATTCCTTGGGTGCTACTAAGTGCCAAAAGCAATGAAGGTAACGGTTTATTTAGCAAAGTTACCTATATCCAGCGCGTCAATACTAAAGGTGGCAAAGCCCCAGCTACCGGATGCGATTCTTCAAAACAAAATAGCACTACCCGCGTGGATTACACAGCAGATTACTACTTCTTTGCTGCCAATAAGTAATACGCTTGTTAAAAGGTTTTGCGGCAAAAGAAGCGTTTGGTTTATTTGCACGAATCCTTGAATAACCCAGGTGCGTCGCTATGAGATTGTTGATATGTAGTTAGGAATTTTTCATGGCGACACACCCTACGACTTCTATCTTCTGCTACAAAAGTTGTTTGTAAAAGTCCAATAACTGCTCAGCTAAGGCTTGATTTGTATAACTTGTCATAACTTTATGATAACCCCGATCGCCCAAATCAACAGCAAAATCCCGCGCTTCCATCAATTGCTGCAAACAATCGCGCAAAATCCCTGCATTTCCCTCTGGGAAGACTAACCCCGCATCGCCGATAACGTGGGGAATTTCGCCGCAATCGGAACCGATAACCGGGATTTTACAAGCCATCGCTTCAATTAAAACATGACCGAATTGTTCTTTCCAGCCCACGGTAGTCAAAGTTTTGAATTTATAGCTGGTTTGCGAGGGCAATACCAAACAGTTCATTAAGTTAATGTAAGGTGGAATTTCTTCATGGGAAACGCTTTCTACCCAGATTATTCGATCGCTGATGCCCCATTCTCTACATTTTTCTTCCAAGTGCGATCGCAATTTTCCTTGTCCTACTAACAACCACTTCCAAGAAAGTTGTTTCAATCCTGCTAATGCTTCAGCTAAAGTTAGCAGTCCTTTTTCTTCGACAAATCGCCCTACAAATCCTACCACAAAATCTGTTGGTTTAATGCCAAATTTTCTAGATAACTCAATATCTTTAGCAGCAGGCACAAACAATTTTTCATCTACTCCAAGTTGGGGCATTACTGCCATTGCACCTGTGTAGCCCCGCTGGTGCAAAATTTTAGAGCCATCTAAATTGCCGGCAATAATTCCGTCGGTATTCTGAAGATTGCAATTTTCTAATAGGGAAATAGGCCATTTCAATTCATAGGATAGATTCCACCAGGTAAATAATATATTTTTGGCTTGGAGTTTGAGTAATTTATTGAGTATAATTAATTGGCTGTAGGCTAGGGATTTTGAACCTTGTTCGACTTGGATAATCTGCGGTTTGAATTTCTGTAAAAGTCTAATTATATCTGTACCAAATGTTAGCAAGCCTTGATTGTTTTGACTAAAATTGGAGATGGGAACTATTTTAAATGAGTCTTCTTGATAAAATTCGGTTTCGATGATTTTATTTTGTACGCCTCCGGGTTTCCAGCGTCGTGGCACTACAATTGTTACTTCAATATCGGGTTCTAGGTTGGCTAATATTTTGAATTTTTCCCGATTTATGTCAACTATATAGGTGTGGCTGGCAACGAGGATTCTCATTTATTGGGAATGGGGAATGGGGCATTGGGAATGGGGCATTGGGAATGGGGCATTGGGCATCGGGCATCGGGCATTGCGAATTAATTCATAAATTATTTAGGGTTGATTTTGTCTTGATTTGTGTAAATTTGTCCGTCATTCCAGAGCGATTTGATGAGTGTTATGAGGGCACTGATAAAACCGAGGATATAAAAAGCAAATCTAGTGATAATTTTTAGGGGCGATCGGCTTTTATGACAAGGTGGATGCCCCAAAACGTGGCAGTCAAAGAGTTTGGCAAAAAATCGCAGGCATTGAAAGACGGTTAAATTTTTCAATCCCATCAGGAAGTGGTTGTGATAAAATGTGGTTTGATATTCGATCGATCGCGTGCTGACATCGTGACATCCGCCGCTTTCTTCCCCCAAGTGAACTAAACAAGCACTGGGATCGTACCAAATTTTCATGCCAGTCGATCGCAATCTCAAACAAAAATCCGACTCCTCCCGCACCGCACTCCCTACAAACCGCTCGTCAAACGTCAAACCCCACTCGGCAAAAACCTGACGGCGAAACGACATATTGCAGCCTCTAGCCGAGAGTACCTGCTGCGGTTTGACTGTATGCACCAAATCGATAAAATACCAAGCAATGCCCGGATCCATGGCTTCTGGGGGCAAAAAGTCGATCGCCAAATCGCCTCCAGAATTACCCAGTTTCATTCTGTCAAAAACCCTGCCCGCCACACATCCCACATCCGGTTTTGCTAAATAATTATCAGCATGAGCGGCTAAAAAACCATCCGGCAATTGTACATCATCATCAATAAATAAAATAATCTCTCCCACAGCGCGCCGCACAGCATAATTTCGAGCTCCCGGTAAACTCGCCCAATCTACCGGAAACCACCGAATTTTCCCCGCAGTTGCCAATTCCTCTAAATAAACTTGAGTTTCCGATTCGTGAGTGCGAGTTTGATCGATTACCAGCACTTCAAAATTCGGGTAATTTTGCCGAATCGCGTCAGCCAATGTCTCTCGCAGGGGTTGCTCGCGGTTGTAGGTAGGTATCACAACAGAAATCATCATTCGCAGTTGCCACTTTAATTATTTCTCTAAACGCCAAAGCCACACATCGCCCGGTGGGTAAATTGGTGTAATTTTATATTTTTGCACTTGTTCTAATTCAAATCGCAATAGCTCGGTGCTTCTGTAGAGAAATACATCGCTAAAACCATCAGGAATTTTAACTTGCTCGGGTTTCACTGCTAGCAAAAGCTCTACTTGCGGCTTCAGCAAATAGCTGACAGACAGTATTTTTCCGGTGAGGTTGTTGCCTCCGTGACAAATCACTAAAGGTTTTTGGGCTTGATTGACAATCGCCGCTACTGCGGGATTGTATTTAGTGCTAGAAGGATACTTGTTCCACCAAAGTTGTGACTGTGAGCTGACGGCACAAGAAACTATTTCACTCGATATTAGGGCTATTAAACCGAGCTGCCAGAGTTTTTGTCGTGGATTGTTGGCGGTGGTAATTTTAGCGCTAAAGAGGTAGGCAACAGCTAGCTGGATTCCTAAAAGATAGGGAACTAGATAGCGATCGGCAATGCCTCCCACTGCTATCAATACTATCGCTGTAATTCCGATCGCTGTCAAGACCAACAGCCAAACTCGTTTGGGAGTTGAGTAGCAAAGCAAGTAGATTGAATGTGCGATCGCTAATATTAATATAACTGCTACAATCAGTCTGATTGAATCAGTAGTATTGCTCGAACCTAATTTGATGATTCCACCCGCCCAATGGGTGTCAATAAAAGTTCTACAGGTGATAATAATCAAAGGTTTAAGTGAAGATAGGGCCGAAAGAGAAAGATGGGGTAAACCTACTGTTGCAGCGATTCTGGGCGAGTTATCAACTAATACGAAAATCCAAGGAGCGAAAATGAGTGTTGCTGCCGCTGAAGCTAGTAAATAAGCAATTAATGTTTGGCGAACACGCCAATTTTCAGTGATAATTACGTAGATACCGTGGGCTAATATTACTATAAAAAATAATAAACTACAATACAGTCCTACAGTTAGGGCGATCGCATAAATCAACCAAACGCCTTTGCTCAATTTCGATGTAGATTTAAATGTAGATTTAAATGTAGATTTAAATGTGGCGGTAGATTTTTGTAGGGCGATCCTCTTCGTTGGCGCAGCCCCCGTAGGGGCGGGCTTCGCTAACGCCCGCAGCAGAATGGCATTCGACAGCAAGACGAGGACAGCAAACATCATGTACGGCCTTGCCTCTTGCGCGTACAAGACGTGAAAAGGCGACACAGCCATGATTGTCACAGCCATCCATCCCGCACGTGCAGAGCGAAATAATTCCCAGCACAGCCAATAAACGCTCGGAAAAATCAACAAACTCATCCAAGCTGAAAGACTTCTGACAGTTGCCACTTCCGGGCCGAACCACTGCACCCAAAATCGGGCTAAAATAAAATATAGCGGCGGTAGTTGAGGTTCTTCTGTAGCTAAACCTTTAACTGTATCCAACCAACTTTTTTCGGGATTTATCTGCTGGTATTTCCGCTGCAAATCTTGAACGGTAATTGTTTTTCCTTGAAAATCTTGCTGTACCATTTCCGTCCAGGTGTAGCCAGAAATTCGCAGCGAGGTGATAGATTCGTCGAAGGAGTAGACTTTGCGATCGAGGTTTGTAAATCTAAAAAATATCCCCGTTATTAATATGACGACAATTAAAATTTTTAACCAAGTTTGGTGTAACCGCCCATTTTTAATTGATTTGCTGTTCATAAAATCAGAAATGGGGAATTGAAGAAAGAAGAAGTTAGTTGTTTAGTCTATAAGTAATAAGGATGAGGGAATAAGCATGAGAAAGTGGTTTCAATATCCCCTATATTTTACTAGAGGATTCTTGCCATTGGTGTCAACTCAATCTCAAGCTTAGTCTTAGCCTAATGTCGATCGCCGAGAGCTAGATCCCCCCTAACCCTCCGTAGGTACGTTGTTGGGCTTTAGCCCTCTTTAGATATACGCCTAAAGAGGGCTAAAGCCCAACAACGTACCTAGAGAGATACACAGGATTTCAGACTCAAGTTGACACTTCCCTCTTCCTTCTTCCTTCTTCCAACTGTCAACTGTCAACTGTCAACTGTCAACTGTTAGATAGCGATGTGTTGCTGAACGGCTAAGACTAAATTTTCAGTCCAGAAGTTAGCTAAGTCGGCGCTGGCAGCTTCCACCATAACTCGGATTAGCGGTTCAGTGCCAGAAGCGCGAACCAAAATCCGTCCCTGTTCTCCCATTGCAGTTTTAGCGCGATCGATCGCCTTTTGCATGGGTTCGCACTCGTGCCATCTTAAGCGTTTTTCGCGATCGTCCACCCGCACATTTACCAACAACTGCGGATATGTTTGGAAACTGTCACTTACCAATTGTGACAAAGATTCCCCTGACTCACGCACCAGCGAAGCTATATGCAAAGCTGTCAACAAACCATCGCCACTAATACCGAAATGCGGACAAAGAATGTGCCCCGACTGTTCGCCGCCCAACATCGCACCCGTGCGCTGCATTTCAGCGTGAACGTGCTGATCTCCGACGTTTGTTCTAGTTAGTTTGCCCCCCAATTCTTCCCAAGCTCGCTCGAAGCCCAGGTTAGCCATTACAGTAGAAATAATTAAATTATCCGGTAACTGTTCGGAGGCGCGCAATTGCTGGCCCCACAGATAAAGAATGTAATCGCCGTCAATCGATCGCCCTTTGTTGTCAACACCCAAAACTCGATCGGCATCACCGTCAAAAGCAAATCCCAAATCAGCCTGGTGTTCCAAAACCGCCGCTTGCAAACTGTCGAGATGAGTCGAACCGCAGTTAACATTAATGCGAGATCCATCAGGAGAATTGTGCAAACAGATCACATCCGCCCCCATTTGCTCAAACACCGCCGGCGCCAAACCAGCAGCAGCCCCCCAAGCCAAATCCAAAACCACCCGCATTCCCCGCAAATTCATCTGTTGCAGCGAATCTGAGAGAGAATCAGCATAATCTTTAATCAACTCCGGGCGGTGGTAGTGATGCCCCAAAGCCAAGCTAGCAACCGCAACCTTAGCCCCTCGGATTCCCGCTTCGATTTGTTCCTGTAAATGCTGAGACAGCTTTGACCCGTTGGGGCCGAAAAACTTAATCCCATTGTCTTCTGGGGGATTGTGGCTAGCCGAAATCATCACTCCGCCCACAGACTGCGAAATGCTTGCCAGATAAGCAACGCAGGGAGTGGGACACAAGCCCAAATTCCACACTTCCAAACCGGCGGCTGTCAAACCAGCCGACAGTGACATTGCCAGCATATCGCTGGAATTTCTGCTGTCTTGTCCCAAAATCACAGGGCCCTGGTTGGGGGCATTTTGGCGTAGAACTTGCCCAGCCCAGAATCCAACTTGCAGCGCTAGGGGTGCAGTCAGCAATTCTCCAACTTTCCCGCGAATTCCGTCGGTGCCGAAAAGTTTTGTATTTGGTAGGGAGAGGGTATTTCCCAGCAAAATCGTATCGCGTTTGACTGGTTGTACCGAGTTAGTAGCCGAAAACTCGCTGCCGCGATGGCGCGAAGGTGTCTGAACCATATTCACTCCTTTAGGAATATTCACACTCACACTTTGCAGTTCATGTTACAACTGAAAGATCTTTTTTTCAGCGTAAAGTTAATTTATTTCGAGGATTTCTCAGGAAACTTGCTTTGACAAGCTACGGAGCAAGTTTAACTTCTTCAGAAAAATTTGTATGGTATCTAAGGGAAAAACTTTTATGGGGCGCGCCAAGAGGATCGTGGCGATCGCTCTTGGGGACGCTTCCACACGGATTTGAGACGATCCTGATGCCCTTTGAGTCTGTCAATCGAGACCCCACGGATAAATTCGGGGGAAGAGAGGATTTTCGATTTTCGATTTGGGATTGATTCCACGGATAAATCACGTGGCGGGTACCACCTGTGAAATTCGCTTGTCAGCAACTGCGGGTATAGAAGGTTAATGCTGTGTTGCCATATACTTTTTGGCGGCAAATTTCTAGGCCGGGTATCGGTTGGGTCGATCGCTCCGGGCTGTGTTCGATCGCGATTTCGCCATCAGGTGCTAGCATTTCTTGGCTGGCGATCGCGTTCAACACAGGTTCGTACAAGTCGCTGGCGTAGGGCGGATCGAAATAAATGCGATCGAATTGCTGTGGTGATAGTGAGGCTAATTTGGCGATCGCATTTCCCCGCAGAATTTGGAACGTTTGCGAAGAGTCTGCTACTTGCTCCCAATTTTCGCGGATAATCGCACAAGCATTTGCCGACTGTTCGATGCCGGTGACACTCAAAGCCCCGCGACACAAGGCTTCTGCACCCATCGAACCGCTGCCGGTACAGATATCGAGCCATTTGCAATCTGCGATCGACCCTTGCCAAATATTAAATAAAGCCTCTCTCACTCGCGCCAGAGTCGGGCGAGTTGCCAGTCCCGGCAGAGTTTTTATTTGGCGGTTTCCGTAGATTCTGATACTCATAAGAAGAAGGAAGAAGGAAGAAGGAAGAAGGAAGAAGGAAGAAGGAAGAAGGAATAAAGTATTTGTAGGGTGCGTAGCCATTAAAACTCCCTAAATTCAATGAACAATCTCATAGCGACGCACCTTACACTTCGGGCTAGTGGAAACAAACTACCAACTCGGTTAGTACCACTAATTTTTATAAATTATATTATAATTTGACCAAAAATGGAATTTGGAGCCGACAAAGCAGCTCCATTCTTTTGGAAAAATCGTATCATTTAAAACCCAGACTTAACAGTATTTTCTGCTTGATTAGATTCAGGTACTGGTGTCTGGGCTTGTTTGACACATAATACAGCATTGCTGACTACCAGTGATACTAACACCACTTTAACAGGAAACGAAACAGGAGGAGTATTCATAAATTTATAATTGGTAATTAGTAATTAGTAATTGGGAATTGGGAATTGGTAATTGGGAATTAGTAATTAGTAATTGGTAATTGGGAATTGGTAATTGGGAATTGGGAATTGTGGGAATTGGGAATTGGGAATTGGGAATTGGGAATTGGGAATTGGGAATTGGGAATTGGGAATTGGGAATTGGGAATTGGGAATTGGGAATTGGGAATTAGTAATTAGTAATTGGTAATTGGTAATTGATTCCGAAGTTTGGGCAACCACCGAGGATTGCCCTAGGGAATAACAACTATCAAAAGTTGTTGATAATCATCGGTTGGGTTTGCCGCGCCGGAGGAGATGCCGGTACAGGAGCAGGATAAGGTTGTGGATAAACCGGATAACCTGGTTGCGGATATCCAGGTGCAGGTGGATATGTTGGTTGTTGATAAATTGGCTGTTGATTGGGTTGTCCGGGATATTGAGGTACAACATTAGGTTGTCCGGGATATTGAGGTGCAGCATTTCCGGGAAAACTTTCAGGAGAACCAGCAGTTCCTTGGGGAAATTGCTGTTGATTTTCTGGGAGATTTTGAGGATAAGATGGAATTCCCAAGATGCCTTCAACAGCGCGGCGGAGAATTGGTCTCAGGGGAATTGCTAAACTCATTTCGGCGCTTGAGCCGATCGCCATTACAGACAGCGTTCCGACAATAGCTAGTTTTCCGAATCCTTTTTGCAGTTGGTGTTGAAAAATCATGGTTTGTCTTCCTTGTCAAGTGATTTTAGATTTTGGATTTTAGATTTTAGATTGAATTCATAGATGAGTATGGGTATTCAACTAAAATCTAAAAGTTAAAGTGTTGGTGAATAGATAGATGCAGCCGAGAACTAAGGCATGGGGCGAGAATTGGGTGCGTTGCCGTATTGATTCCGGTTTTTTTGTTTGTGGTTGTTTGTGGCTGCTTGCTTAACTGTTGATACTTTCCCACAAGCCAAAAGCAAGGGCTACGGAAGAATCGGGAGTTAAGCAAGGAGTTAAGAATCTCGATAAATACCGAAACTTAGGATTTATTTCATCGCACCCAAAACGAGACATCGCGGCGGCCGTTAACAGAAGTTCCAAACTGGGTAACGTTGACATTGTTGCAGTTGAATTCCCCGAACAAACCGCGATTTCCTTGGTTGCTACCTCGAACGGCGATTGTCCCGTTACCGTTAACTCTTTCAACTACTCCAATGTGTCCGTGAGTGCGATCGGCACCGGGGAATGAAGACTGCATAACAACGACTGCACCGGGTTGAGGCCCAACTTGACGGAAGCCGTTACGTTGCAACACTGAACCGTAATCTTTGGCACTCCAAACATAGGGAGGACGCAGTTGAAAACGATTGTTTGCGTAGTGTACGCACTGGCAAAATTGCGCGGCTGCGGCTGGTTTGATATTGGATAAACTCGCAGTTACGACTGTGCTAGCGGCGGCGAAAGCAGTTAACAAAGCTAGAGAAATTTTGGAGGAAGAAGTAAATAATTTCATGGTTGATTCCTTGTTTGTTTGCGGTTGTTTGCTTAACTGTTGATACTTTCGCAGAAGCGCCAAAGGATTTCTCGCCAGAAACGGGACTTAAACAAGGAGTTAAGGATGGGTCGAAATATTTTTGTCAAGCCTTTGCTCGGAAAGGGTTTCAGGCGTTATAAAATTTAAAGAGGGCGAGAAAGTTAACTCCGGCTTCTCCTGAGTCGATCGCAAATTCCGATTAATTCCGGCGTACACCCCATCTCTCGCGAGGTTTTCCCTCGCCAACCGCCGTCTCAAGCGGAGTGCGCGTGCTAACAGAGAGCCCGATTTAAAATCTAAAATCTAAAATCTAAAATCTAAAATCCAAATGAATGTACCCAAAGCAAGGCGCGATCGCGGCAGAATACTTACAGACAAAGGATGGAAGAAAATCTGGGACGCGATTTATCTCAAATTTACCGATCGCCCCAGCTTGCAAACCATCTCTGAACAAACCGATCCTGGACTTAATCGAAATTCTCCGTCTTTCGTCTCGACGGATACGGTGTCTAATATATTGAACCGGCGAGCCCCCGCTGACACAGCCAAAATGGAGAGTTTGTTTGCGAGTTTTGGACTGCGACTCGAATCTGACGATCGCACTTCCGGGGATATTTCCGGTAATCTCGCGCCCGCGCCCACTCCTCAAACCCGGCAAAATTGCAGCGAATTGCCGGATATTTCGGGGTTTTTCGGTCGCCGGGAAGAACTGGGTTTCTTGAAAAACTGGATTTCGGGCGATCGCTGTCGGTTAGTTGCGATCTTCGGGATGGGCGGAATTGGTAAAACTGCACTTTGCGCGCAATTAGCCAAGCAAATTCAAAACGAGTTTGATTTTGTCATCTGGCGGAGTTTGTCGAATCAGCCGAGTTGTCAAGATTTGGCGGCTGGCTTAATTCAATTTATCTGCGACTGTCAGGGCAAAAAATTGCCAGAAAACCTCAGTGACGGCATTTCCGTTCTGATTGAATATTTGCAAGCGCACCGCTGTTTAATCGTGCTTGACGGCGTGGAAACGATCTTAGATACGGGCGGTTTTGCTGGCAAATATCGATCGGGCTACGAAGATTACGAAAGGCTGTTCAGACAAATAGGAGAATCCAACCATCAAAGCTGTTTATTGCTTACCAGTTCGGAAAAATCTAGAGACATAGCTATGTTGGAAGGTCAAACTCGTCCCGTTCGATCTTATAAACTCACAGGTTTAGACAATATGGCCGCGCGGGAAATCCTGACAGAAAGAGGCTTAATTCAAGAAAAACAATGGGACGAATTAATTGACTGTTATGCCGCTCATCCTTTAGCCCTGAGGATTGTTTCAGCAATGATTTTAGAGTTATTTAATGGTAAAAGTTCAGAGTTTATCAGAGAAAATACCGTATTTTTAGGTCAAATTAACCATATTTTATCGCAGCAATTTCAGCGACTTTCGGTATTAGAAAAAGATGTAATCAAGCAGTTGGCTACGGCGGGAGCACCAATGGATCTAGCTCAATTGCGCCGCGGACTTTCTGAACCGGTTAAAACATCGAATTTGATGGAAGCGCTGGAATCTCTGGGATGGCGATCGCTAATTGAGAAAATCACAGTCAGCGGCAATGTCGCTTTCACGTTACAGCCGGTGGTGAGGAAATATGCGATCGAGCGATAGGTATTAGCTGGTACGATATGCTGCGAGATCGTAATTTTAGGATTGGGATAGCGATCGCAAATCATTAAGGATTGCTATACACCTTTTGAAAAAAAGCAGGTATGTAGTTGCGCTTAAGCGCTCTTTCCGCAAGTCTTAAAATTAATTCAGGTATGAGGTATGTAGTTGCGCTTAAGCGCTCTTTCGGCAAGTCTTAAAATTGCTCTTCCCGCAAATATTAAAATTAATTGAGGTATGAGGTATGTAGTTGCGCTTCAGCGCTCTTCCCGCAAATATTAAAATTAATTGAGGTATGAGGTACGTAGTTGCGCTTAAGCGCTCTTCCCGCAAATATTAAAATTAATTGAGGTATGAGGTATGTAGTTGCGCTTAAGCGCTCTTCCCGCAAATATTAAAATTAATTGAGGTATGAGGTACGTAGTTGCGCTTCAGCGCTCTTTCCGACGTTTGATAGTCAACATATTTTTGACTGTGTTAAGAAGTCCGTAATTTGGGATTTAGCGCTCTTTCCGATATCCCCAAAAGAGCGCTAAAGCGCAACTACGTACCTGGATTTAATAGACATTTTGCAAGATATCTATTACCTAAGCAGCAACTTTTGTTCTCACCAGACTGACAAAATTTGACAGCATATGCAATCCCGTACTCGAAGACTTTTCCGGGTGAAACTGCACCGCCATCAGATTATCTTTAGCGATCGCCGCCGTCACATTTTGACTTCCGTGAGTCACCATAGCCGATCGCACTTTCAAATCAACCGGATCGACATAATAAGAATGCACGAAATAAACCCAAGGATCGGAGGGTAAACCTTCCCACAGCGGTTGATTCGGCTGAGCAAATTCTAATTGATTCCATCCCATGTGCGGAATTGTCAGCCCCGGTTCCGACTGAAACCTGCGGACTTTGCCCGAAATAACGCCCAAGCCTGGTTCTACGCCTTCCTCCGAACTTTCAAACAGGATTTGCAAACCCAAACAAATGCCTAAAAAAGGTTTTCCCGAGGCGATCGCACTTTTTATCGGTTCTATCAAATTGCGCGATCGTAAATTCTGCATTGCCGGATCGAAGGAA
The DNA here is from genome assembly GCF_020737865.1 of Microcoleus sp. PH2017_35_SFW_U_B. Lineage (NCBI taxonomy): Bacteria > Bacillati > Cyanobacteriota > Cyanophyceae > Oscillatoriales > Microcoleaceae > Microcoleus > Microcoleus sp. PH2017_35_SFW_U_B. The sequence goes on along the minus strand of NZ_JAEQDE010000049.1, from coordinate 26,990 downwards.
CCCACTCCCGGCAAAACCACCGCATCAGCCTGCTCGATGATAGCAGGAGAATCCGTAATTTTTGGCACTGCACCCACATTTTCCAAGCCTTTACAGACAGAGTGCAGATTGCCCATGTCATAGTCCACTACTGCGATGACAGACATTGACTTACTTGCCTTATATTATCAATATCGCTATTATTGCATACAATCAGTCATTAGTCAGTTGTTATTAGTTATTGGTTATTGGTTATATGTTGCTGCCAATTCCCAATTCCCAATTCCCAATTCCCAATTCCCAATTCCCAATTCCCAATCATTTATGACAACAAAATTTTTATTAACATCATTTGATACTTGGCTTCCCCATCAGAAATCCAACTCTTCCGACGATTTATTAGCCAAAATTTCCCAAATTCAATCTTTGCCTGATTCGCTAACTTTTTTGAGAAAACTGCCCGTAGATTTTCAGGAAGCGCCGAATTTGGCGATCGCCCAAATCAACCAAATCCAACCCGAAACCATTATCTGCTGCGGCATGGCCGAAAGCCGGGAAAAATTAACCGTAGAATCTTGCGCTTGCTGCGATACAGACATTCTGAAAACAAAAGTCAATCTCGAACCGCTAGTCGCTGATTTATGCACCACAGAAATCAGTTACGAAGCCGGAAAATATGTTTGTGAAGCTCTCTATTACGCAGTTTTAAAACATATTCGCAATGCTCAACTTCCCGCTAAATGTATTTTCGTCCACGTGCCAATTTTAACATTAGAAAATTCTGACAAAATTGTCGGCGATTTTTTATCTATTGTCAATCGCCTAACAATTAACCACTGTCAACTGACAACTGACAACTGACAATTGCCAATTGCCAATTGCCAATTGCCAATTGCCAAGTTGTTAACCGCCGTAATTCCAGCCCGTCGTTTCTAATAGCAACGGATCGCCCTCGCGATGAACACCGGCACCGATAACTTCACCGACATAAACCGTGTGATCTCCGTGTTCCACAGCACCAACAACATTGCACTCAATGTAACCCAGAGTATCCGAAATAATCGGACAACCGGTTTCGGCGCCTAGATAAAATTCTACATCCTCAAATTTATTGCCAACGCGGCGCTGCTGCTTGAAGAATTTCTGGGCTAACTCTTTTTGTCCAGCTTCCAGGAAACTCAAAGCAAACACACCGCTAGCTTTGATCATGGCGTGGGATTTGGAGTCTTGCTTGACGCAGTTGACGACTAAGGGAGGGGTAAAGGAAGATTGCATCACCCAGCTAGCGGTGAAACCGTTGACTTCTTCCCCGTCTTTGACACCGCAAATGTACAATCCGTGAGGGATTTTGCGGAGGAGGGTCTTTTTAGCTTGTTCGTCTAGCACGGGCTTACCTGTCGATCGATAATTCTACACCGCCCAGTTTACCAATGTCCCGTCCACAAACCCAACTGTCTTAAGGGCGATGCGCCACACGGAGAATCTTGAGATTGCCAATATTAGTTTTTTCACAACCAAATTTTCTGCTTGCCACAATATTTATTTTTATTAACTTAAATTGAGTTTTTCCGATGTTTTGACAACCAACTATATACTATGTTAAGACTTTAGCTATTAATCTTAGAATCTAAACGCAGTCACTCAATTAGTTAACAAAACCGGAGATAATTCGATGACAGAATCGTTTAAACGGAACTTTGGTTTAGGTCTTGTAGCAGTCAGTATATTATCTCTAATTTGTTTCGGCATAATAGGGATTGGCAGAGATGGCCAGCTAAATGCTGACGGTTCTGTACTTTACGCTGCTGGGCGTGCTTGGCTGAAGGGTTTAAATCCCTACAACCACGATATGCTGACTCAGAGTGTAGCGACAATAAAAGAAATTGACACGCTTCAAGATGCGGCTTTCTTTTATCCTCCTCAATCAGCCGCATTGTTTATGTTTGTCGGTCTTTTCGATTACCCTGTTGCCAAATTCGTTTGGCTATTACTCAACTTGCTGTCAATCGCAGCTATTATTGCGATGACAGTTCGCACCATCAACCAACATCAAAATAACAGTCAAAATCAACTCGGCAGTTTGGTGATGGCTGCGATGATTATCGGCAACCCATTCACTGCCCACGTTGTGTGGATGGGTCAAACTTCTTTGATGGCTTTTGCCGGGACAATGGCTGCTTGGTTCTTCAGCCAACGGCAAAAATTTGTATTGGCAGGTATCTGTTTGGGTATAGCCAGTTTTAAGCCGCAACTATGCTTATTGCTGGGTATTTGGTTTTTGCTAGAACGGAACTGGAAAATATTAGCTGTAGCCTTGGCAACGGTTATAATTATGAGCGCTTACCCATTGGTGCTGTACGGCGGGCCAGTTGGGATGCTGGCAGCATGGCATCAAGGAATTCTAGACAGCTATAGTTCTTTGCCTTTCAATCAACCGGGGTTTCAAGATAAAGTTGGTATGGAAAGTCTTTTCGCTTCTTTAGGCTTGAAGGTACCGGCTATCAAGATTGTGGCAGTAATTTTAGCGGTTGTGCTGTGGGTGTTTCGCAATAGAATTAATCGCGAAGATGTGTTGGCTCTGCTGATGGGTATATCCTTCACCTTTCTGGGATATACTCACGTTTACGATTATGTAGGTTTGTTCCCGATTCTGACTTCGCTGTGGCTGTATTGCAGCAATAACCGCAAAGCTTTGCTCGGCAGTATTGCCTTAGTTTTTCTGCTCTTTTTTCCGAGACGGATATTTTTAGCAGCGGGTTTGCCTTTTTTGATTCACTGGAGAACAATTGTTGTTTTAATTCTAGTAGTTGGTGTTGTTCTATTCAGCATGAAATCTAAATCGAGTGAGGGATTGCAACAAGAAATTGCTTGATTTTGGGTCGAGTTACCAGTGACGATATTTTTAACTGTCCACTGGCGACTCCCTTGCTCAAAACTCTCAAACAACTCCGTGCTTTTTAAACCAATCTTGCAGCTTTTTCCAAGCATCATTGGCTTCTTTTTCCCGATAAGTGGGGCGATAGTCGGCGTTAAAACCGTGGGGTGTATCTGGATAAAGCACAATTTCGGAACCGCTGGTACCAGTTTTGAGAAGTTGTTGCATTTTCTCGACTGTATCGTTGGGAATTAAGTCATCTTTGCCACCGTAAAGCCCCAATACTGGCACTTTCAAAGTTGCTGCAAGGTCGATCGGCCCTTTGGGAGTCAAAGGCGTAGAATCGCTAGCCAAACGCCCGTACCAAGCCACGCCAGCTTTGACTTTCGGGTTGTGTGCCGCGTACAGCCAAACAATTCTGCCACCCCAGCAAAATCCGGTAATCCCTAACTTATCAATATTGCCCTTGGCTGACTTTTGCGCCCAATCGACGGTAGCATCTAAATCGGACATGACTTGAGCGTCGGGAACTTTCGAGACAACTTTACTGACAATTTCTTGAATGTCGGTGATTTTAGAAACATCACCTTGACGGGCAAACATCTCTGGGGCGATCGCCAAATAACCTAATTTAGCAAAACGGCGGCAAATATCTTGGATGTGCGCGTGAACCCCGAAGATTTCTTGAATCACTAAAATGACTGGAAAATTGCTACCGCTAGCTGGCATTGCCCTGTATGCTGGAATCTGCCCGTCTTTCACGGGAATTTTGACTTCACCTGCAACTAAATTCGTTGCATCTGTGGTAATAGTTGCCAAAGAAATAGGATGAACTGCTAATGCAAATCCGGCGGTTAATGCGGTGACAGTGATAAATTGTCTGCGAGTTAAATCTTTCATTGGTAATGGGGAATAGGGAATAGGGAATAGGGCATTGGGCATTGGGAATGGGGCATTGGGCATTGGGAATGGGGCATTGGTTATTGGGAAGAAGGCCCGCGCCGGGCATTGGGCATTGGGTATAGGGCATTGGGTATAGGGAATAGGAACCAACCAATAACCAATAACCAATAACAAATAACCAATAACAAATAACCAATAACAAATAACCAATAACTACTGACGAAATAGCCGATCGTGCTCTGGATGGTACAAGCGCGATCGCCCTTGGGCCTCTTTTCCCAAAGCCGGACTAATCACATACATCGTCGTTCTGATCAAATTATGTTCGCGAGTGGCGATCGCCATTTTGTCAAGAGGAACCAGCACAATCTTCTCATCAGGCCAGCCCAACCGATAACAAATCGCCACAGGCAAATCAGACGGGTAATATTCCATCAACTTAGCTTGAGCTTGTTCGACATGGCGCGCGCTCAAATACAGACACAAACTCGCTTGATGAGCCGCCAAACCAGCTAATTCTTCACGTTCTGGTACTTCAGTTCTGCCGCTAATTCTGGTCAAAATAATTGTCTGCACAACTCCGGGAACTGTCAACTCAATTTTAAGTTTAGCCGCCGCAAGTTGGAAAGCGCTAATTCCCGGAATTACCTCAAAAGCAATTCCCGCTTCAGCCAAAGCGTGCATTTGTTCGCCGACTGCGCCGTAGAGACAGGGATCGCCCGAATGCAGTCGGACGACGCTTTTGCCGGCTCGCACTCGATCCACCATCAAAGGTACAATCTCTTCGAGAGTCTTATCTGCCGTTTGGATAACTTCAGCATCCGCGCGCACCCCCTCTAAAATTTGCTTTGGAACTAGGGAATCGGCAAATAATATGACATCGGCCTGGGCCAGCAATTTTTGAGCCCTAACAGTCAACAAATCCGGGTCTCCGGGGCCTGCACCTACAATGTATACGCCTGGAATTAGGGATTGAATCTCTGTCAAACTCATTGCTGATAAAAAATTTGCGAAATTTACTGGCGTTTCCGGATGCACCTATTTTGGTTGGAAGTAAGGGATGGTAGATGCACCCTGGTTTTGAACCCTAGAGACTAACGTCTCTGGGGTTTTTTATTGATCCTCTGGGGATTTGGGAGCAACCTTTGTGCGATCGCCCGTGGCTGATACAACATCTGGCAAAGGTCGATCGAGCAAATAAAGCCAAGCCAACCCGCCAAAACCTAACACAATCCCAGTCAAACTTACCATCTGCGCCGTCCGCAGCGGCCCGAACATCAAACTATCAGTTCGCAACCCTTCAATCCAGACTCTACCGCAACTGTAAGCTGCGATGTAAACCAAAAACAAAGCACCTGTTTTTAACCTAATTTTGCCCTGCAAATCGCGGAAAAACAAAGTCAGCAGCAACCCAAATACTGTCAAATTCCACAGAGATTCGTAGAGAAAAGTGGGATGGAAGTATTCAAAATTAGCATAGGCGATCGGGCGACTGTTTGCCGGAATATAGAGTTTCCAGGGCAAATCCGTAGGACTGCCAAAAGCTTCGGAATTAAAGAAATTTCCCCAACGTCCGATCGCCTGACCAAGAATTGCCGAAGGTGCGATCAAATCGGCCAATTGCCAAAAAGAAACTCGCTGGATTTTCGCAAAAATCAAAGCTGCGATCGTGCCGCCCAAAATTGCGCCGTGAATGGCAATTCCGCCTTTCCAAATCGCAATAATATCTTCAGGTCTCTGGGCGTATTGCTGCCACTCAAAAGCCACGTAATAAATTCTAGCGCAAGGAATAGCGCCCAGAACCAGCCAAATTGCTAAATCGCCCAGCAATTCCGGGTTAACGCGGCGTTTTTCGGCCAAATATTGGGACAGACTGACCCCAATCAAAACGGCAGAAGCTATCAACAGCCCGTACCAACGAACGGCTACGGGGCCGAGTTGAAAGATAATCGGGCCCGGGGATGTGAATTGAAAACCTAAAGGCAGCGCAAGAATATTTAGCACCATGAAAGTTGAATTATTTTTGGTGGAAAGCTGTCAAATTTGCATACCCTTTCACAAACTACAGAGTTTATTTTAGGTGACTGCGGTCATTTACACGCAATATTTGGGGAATTTCGCCGAAAATTAACTTTGTTGTCGAGATTTCTGTTATTGCAACCTTGTTGACGTGACACGACGGACTCAAAGGCTACACTCAGAATCACAGAATTACCTTGCAATGCCTCCAGGAATATACAGCAGGTTGCAGGTTTAGGAAGTACACCCGCTTATCGAGCAATTCCCGTTGGGACAAGGCACTGCCCTCCATACTGCACTTCATAAACTGGGGATAGGCTGTAAGCATCAGTCGGGCTTGACATAAAAAAACTATGGGTGTTAGTATGCACTAATCAAAAAAATAATATTCTTTAAAAAAAGATTATGGTAAAATCCAAATTTTACATTCCTTCCTTGGACGGAATTAGGACGATTGCTTTTTTCATTGTCTTTTTATCTCATGCAGGGGGCGAGAATATTTTCCCTGGGGCCTTTGGTGTAACAGTGTTTTTCTTTTTAAGTGGATATTTGATCACAACTTTGCTGAGACGTGAATATGAACAAAACCAATTCATTAATTTAAAACATTTTTATTTACGACGTATTCTGCGAATTTTGCCTGGGTTTTATGTAATTTTATTCCTAGCATCTATCTTGACCTGGATAGGTGTACTTGAAGGAGAAATACAACTACCAGCTTTTTTAAGCCAGGCTCTCCATTATTATAACTATTATGTAACTTTTTTTGGTGGTTCCGGAGTAGCTCCTGGTACTCAGGTATATTGGTCTCTGGCGGTGGAGGAACACTTCTACTGTCTTTTCCCTTTTCTCTACATAAGTTTACTCAAAATGCGTGTGAGTCCCCAAAGGCAAATGTTAATTATTTGGGGGATTTGCTTAGCTATTCTAATTTGGAGATGTGTTCTAGTGTTTGGCAGGGGAGCAGATGAAAATAGCATCATTTTTTTATCAGATACGAGAATAGATAGTATATTGTTTGGCTGTGCATTAGCGGTCAATGGCAACCCAGTATTAGATGCTCCCTATGGCTCTGATAGACTGTGGAAGTATTTCGTACTACCAGCCGGAATTACTGTAATTATTTTATCGTTTATATGTGATTCTAGTGAATTTGAAAGTACAGTGCGTTACACTATTCAAGGTATTGCACTACATGGTCTTTTTATGGCTGCTATCCGTTTTCCCGATTGGGGAGTATTTCAAATTCTCAATTGGAATTGGATGCGGTTTATCGGTTTGCTTTCATACTCGCTTTATTTAGTACACCATACTGTAATTAAGGCTGTTTATCTTTATTTACCTCAAGTTTATGTGGTTTTGCAAGGAGCGATAAGTATGCTGATTTCCTTGATATTAGCCTATGCAATATATAGGTATATAGAGATGCCATGCGGAAAGCTACGCAAGCAGTTGTCATCCTCATCAAGTTAAGTGCCACAAAAAATTTACCAAGTCTATTTTCGCCAATTTCGTCACCGATAGGTGGCAGCTTTGGTCGAAAAGTTTTAATATAGAGGGTGGTTTTAAATTTTCTGATGACCTATGTCTCCTACTTCCGTTTCTCAGGTGTACTCTTCTGGTAATTCCAGGGATGCGAATCAGTCTCGCAAGACTGATGCTTTGGCTGTTGAGTCTGGTAAAATTCCGCCGTTGTTGGGCGCGAATTTGGCTGAGTTAACGGAGTGGGTACAGCAGCAGGGACAACCGGCTTATCGCGGGAAACAGTTGTATCAGTGGATTTATGAGAAAGGGGCGCGATCGATCTCTGACATTTCTGTATTCTCGAAACAATGGCGCGAGACTGTTGCTAAAATTCCGATCGGGCGATCGACTATTCATTTGCGATCGGTCGCACCAGACTCCACCGTAAAGTATCTCCTAAAATTAGCAGACGGTCAAATCATTGAAACCGTCGGCATTCCCACCGAAAAACGGCTGACAGTGTGCGTCTCAGCCCAAGTTGGCTGCGCGATGGGCTGCGACTTTTGCGCCACGGGTAAAGGCGGTTTCAAGCGCAACTTAGAAAAACACGAAATCGTCGATCAAGTCTTGACAGTACAGCAAGATTTCGGCCGCCGAGTCAGCCACATCGTATTTATGGGGATGGGCGAACCCCTGCTAAATTTCGATAATGTCGTAGCTGCTGTCAAGTGTTTGAATCAAGACGTAGGAATTGGACAGCGAAACATCACCATTTCCACAGTCGGAATCCGCAATCGCATCACCCAACTAGCTGAACATCAACTGCAAGTTACCCTCGCCGTCAGCCTCCACGCCTCCAATCAAAGACTGCGCGAAGAGTTGATTCCCAGCGCCCACCCTTATCCTTTGGGTGAGTTAATGGCAGAATGCCGCGAATATGTGCGATCGACTGGACGTAGGTTAAGCTTTGAATACGTACTCTTAGCTAATGTGAATGATTTACCGGAACACGCCGCCGAGTTAGCAAGTCAGTTGCGCGGCTTTCAGTGTCACGTCAATTTGATTCCTTACAATCCGATTCAAGAAGCTGAATATCAGCGGCCAACTCCCAATCGAATTAACAATTTTGTGACGGTTTTGAAGGAAAAGAAAATTGCAGTTAGCGTGCGATATTCTCGTGGTTTAGAAGCAGATGCCGCCTGCGGACAATTGCGGGCCTCCGAGGTTTAATAGTAGATTTTTACTGTTAGGTAAAATTGGTTCGTAGTGAGGACTTTAGTCCTCTCTCATTTGATGCGGACTAAAGTCCTCACTACGAACGTTTTTGATTGTGTTTGTGCGAGATGACATGATATTACAACACACTCTACAAGCGTTTAACCAGTATCCACCGCAACTCCAACGGCGGCGTTTCTTGCACCGGAAATAAATCGCGCCCACTCGCCCAACTGACAAACCAAGGCGTCGGCGGCCACGCAGAATCAGGCAAATGTTTTTGTTCGTATTCAATCACCGATTCATCGGCAATAATTTCTAACGGTAAACCCTCGATAGCTGCTTCCAATTCTTGTCTGGTAATTAAATAAGACCAACACAATTCTGACATTTGTTTTGCCATCTCATCTGGTTCATAGCCCTCGACAGCTAAGAAAGTGCTGAACAAGATAAACCCGCCACTTAACACAGCATCGGACATTTTGCCGAGAAATAAGCGGATTTGTTCGGGATAGCGGAAGTGCGAGAGAACTTCGGTAGCAATCGCTAATTTGTACCGATAGGTTTTCATCCTCAATAAAGGATCTAAAACGTCGCCTTGGATGACATGAATCGGCAACTTTTCGGCGGTGGCTGCTGCTGAGAGTTTTTCGGCAAATATCGGCGTTAGCTCGATCGCATCCACGGAATGTCCTAACCTAGCTAAAGGCAGACTATTGCGCCCTGGGCCCGCACCGACATCTAAAATAGCTGCTTTACCCGGTTCCCCTAATTCGGCGACAATTGCCATGACTTTAGCATCGGGATGGCTGCCAAATAAAGGTTCGGGGCGAATATCCGGCCAGGTATGATATTTCTGGGCCATCGATTCGACTTGAATCTTGGTATTCAGAGTAATCCCGCCGCCTAAGCCAGTTTGGGGATTGGCGGGAAAGTATGAGACGATGAGATTAGCGTGGGGAGAATTTTTGAATCCTTCTGTTAAGGCGTTAGCGATTAATGTTCGCAAATTTTCGGTTTGGGCAGCGTCGAGGTTTTGTCCGAGAACTTTTAAGAAGTCTGAGAGTAATTTTAGATAGTCGTCTAGCATTGATGGCAAACAAGGTAGATAAAATTCTCCCTTGATGCCGATGTTCTTTTTGAGTCTTTCTTTGAGAATTAATTTCAGGCTATTAGAATCAGTCAGCGGCGGGCCAGTTTCGGGCGAGTCGCTGACAGGCAATTCTGGGGAAGATGCGGCACTGGTAGGGTTTTTAGTCACAATGTTTTCGATGATAACCGCGCAATTTGCGGAAAAGTGCGATCGACATTACGGACAATCATAACCTCGGTGGTTGCTCTCGGTGGCGAAATTTGGTATAATTGTCTGCTGCCAAGATTCAGACATTAAACAGGAGGTCGATCGGCAATAAGTGCGATCGCGCCTAACATAATTTTATGCTCTTGCACCTGAATTCTCGCGTGCAGCGTTTCTGGCGTATCATCAGGCAATACCGGCACCGCAGCCTGCATTAAAATCGGCCCGCTGTCTACTTCCAAATGAGCGATGTGCACCGTACATCCCGTTATTTTCACCTTAGCGGCGAGTGCTTGCTCAACGGCGCGAATGCCTGGGAAACTCGGCAGCAAACTGGGGTGAATGTTAATAACTTTGTCTGCAAAAGCATCAAGCAAAACTTTGGTAACAATTCGCATCCAACCCGCCATCACCACCCATTCTACATCATGGGATTGAAAAGTTTTAACAATTTTTGTATCTAATTCTTCGCGGCTTTTGCAATCGCGGTGATTGAGCAAAATCGAGGGAATGCCGTATTTTTCCGCTCTGGCGACAGCTTTAGCTTCGGGATTGTTGTAAATTAACACTGGGATTTTAGCGTTGAGTTGTCCCTGTTGGATGGCTTCGGCAATTACCTCGAAGTTGCTACCGCTACCAGAGGCTAAAACTCCTAGTTTTAACGGTGGATGAGTCGGATCGATCGCCGGAAAGCCAATCTCAGGAGAAATCAGGCTGGCAGTGGAATTAGTAGATACTGGGTTAACCGTCATAAGTTATTGGTTATTGGTTATTGGTTATTGGTTATTGGTTATTGGTTGTTGGTTGTTGGTTGTTGGTTGTTGGTTAACTGTCATACCAATTTAATGTGAAGTTGCATAGAATCGGATCCCCCTAAATCCCCCTTAAGAAGGGGGACTTTGAGAAAAATCTTGTCCCCCCCCTTATTAAGGGGGGTTAGGGGGGGATCGGATTTGGGAGCAGCCTCATAAAAAATTGTTATCAACTGTCAACTGTCAACTGTCAACTGTTTAAATAGCCTGAAAAACATTCAATCAGATTCTACAACAATACCATTAAAAAACTCTTCCCTCAGAAGCGAATAAATTTTCAGATCCCAATATCTGCCTTTGACAAATAGCTGCTGTCGCAAAATCCCTTCCAACTGCATCCCCACTTTTTCCATCACCCTCGCCGAAGCAATATTGTTAACTTCACATCTACCCACAATTCGATTTAGCAACATCTCCCGAAAGCCAAATTCAATAATTGCATTGACAGCCTCGCTCATGTATCCTTCTCTCCAATATCTCGCAGAAAGTGCATAGCCAATTTCCGCGCGGCTGTGCGTCATGCTCCATTCCACATATCCGCAAGTCCCGATAAACTTTTTCTCGGCTTTGTGGACAATTCCCCAATCTACAAGCTCTTTTCTTTTGTACATTTTTGTCAGAGACTTAAGAAAGTATTTAGTGTCTTCGATGGAGGTGTGGGTTGACCACATTGTGTATTCGGAGACTTCCGGGTTGGAAGCATACTCAAACATATCGCTGGCATCATTTAAAGTGATTTTTCGGAGCAGGAGCCTTTCAGTTTCTATAGTGGGTATATTTGCTAATATATCGAGCAATTTCATTTTGACATTGACCTATATTGTGATACCATTTAAAACTAAAAGCTAAAATTTACAAGCCAATGGTTCCGATAAAATCTGGGCGTTTTAACTGGTTGGACAATGAGTCGATCGCAGCTTGGACATTTCTGGCCCCAGCTTTACTGTTTCTGGGTACTTTTTTGATTTGGCCGATCGCCTATTTATTCTACCTTAGCTTTACCAGAGGCAGCTTTACCCAGTCGGGAGTGCGTTTGATTGGCGCCAATAACTACTCGCGCCTGCTCACAAATCCGGATTTTTGGCAAGTTCTCCAAAACACGATCTATTTTACAACCGCGACAGTCATTCCTAGTTTAATAATTCCGTTGGGTTTGGCAGTTTTGCTAAATCGCTCGTTTGCTTGGCGAGGAGCTCTCCGCACTGCTTATTTTATCCCTTCGATTACCTCTCTAGTGGCTGTTGGCTTGGGTTGGCGGTGGTTGTTTCAGACCGAAGGCCCGGTGAATGATATGCTAAGGGCGATCGGCTTAAATCCAATTCCTTGGCTCAGCAGCACAGTTTGGGCAATGCCAGTCATAATTCTGCTCACTGTTTGGAAACAATTAGGCTTTAATATGGTAGTATTTTTAGCAGGATTGCAAGCAATTCCGGTAAATCGTTACGAAGCAGCAGAATTGGATGGAGCTAATGGTTGGCAGCAATTTTGGCACATCACTTTACCCGGTTTGCGGCCGACTTTAGTATTTGCTACCATTACTACAGCTATTTTTACTCTACGCAGTTTCGAGCAAGTCTATGTCATCACCGGCGGCGGCCCTTTGAACTCTACTAATTTGCTAGTTTATTATATTTACGAGCAAGCTTTTTCCCAATTCGATTTTGGCTATGCAGCCGCAGCAGCAACTTTTCTGATGGCGATAGCTTTGATATTAGTTTATGTTCAGCTTCGAGTTTGGGGCGAAGATTCTTAATGAGCTAGGGACACAGCTATTAGTGTCAAATTAAGAGGGTTCGCATCCCAACTACACACAAAGGTACGTTGTTGGGCTTTAGCCCTCTTTCGACGTATATATAAAGGAGGCTCAAGCCCAACTACACACAAAGGTACGTTGTTGGGCTTTAGCCCTCTTTCGACGTATATATAAAGAGGGCTAAAGCCCAACAACGTACCTAATTTTTATACTCCATTCCCAATTATCAATTATTAATTGTATATTCCATATGATCTGCTGTTTGTGCGGCTTGCGCTGTTCCCAAAAGCTTGCCGACAACGTGCAAAGACATATCAATTCCCGCAGCAATTCCCCCAGATGTAATGATTTTGCCGTTATCGACAAATCGCTGATTTTCAACAACAGTTGTATTCGGAGCTAATTCTCTCAACAAATCCAATGCCCCATGGTGTGTAGTTGCGGCCAAACCTTCCAACAAGCCAGCTTTTGCCAACAGCAGGGAACCCGTACAGACAGACAGGACTAATTCTGCTGTTTGCGAACAATCTTTTATCCAGTTAATCACGGCTGAATTATCGATTAACTTTCTCGTGCCTAGTCCTCCCGGTACAATTAAAATATCGGGTGGCGGACAATCGGAAAAAGTACAATGGGGATTTACGCTCAAACCGTTGCGCGCGCTGACTGCACCGGGATTTTCGGCTACGGTAGAGACTGCAAAAGGTCGTGAATCCTTATTTAATTCTGATGTCACCGAAAACACTTCAAAAGGCCCGGCAAAGTCCAGTACCTCGACATCATCGAACATGAAAATAACTACGTTCCTAGTTGGCATAACACATACTTCTGATAGAGGTCAAAAATAGCAGCGATTTGTTAGAGTATAAATGCTATGATTTAAATCATTAAAGCTATGCCGAAAAATCTTCGCCATCGCGCCCTAAAAATCGGTTTTTTGTGTCTTGTTTGCGCGTTAGCAATTACTATTTCGCCAATTTTTACCCCGGCTCAATTGACCAGTCAATTAGAGTTTCGGATTACTCAATTAGAAAGTCAAATTGCTGAACTCCGCGGACAAATCAACAGTTTGCAGTCTCAAGGTTCTAGAGTTAATCGGCCTCAGTCTCCGAACCGCCCAGGTTCGGGCAGGACAAATTCTAGAATGCTTTCGGGAGACCCGATGTTTGACAATTTAGCAACTTTGGCAATTGAAACTAAGCAGGATGTGCTCAAAATTCAAGAGCGCTTGTCTAAGTTAGAAGCATCAAGAAATCCTTAGAGAAGGAAGAAGGAAGAGGGAAGAAGGAAGAAGGAAGAGGGAAATACTTAGAAGGAAGAGGGAAATACTCAGAAGGAAGAAGGAAAAAGTAAGTAGCAAGAAAGAAAAGGTAAGTAGTAAGAAGGAAAAAGTCTCCCACTCTCCCACTCTCCCACTCTCCCCATCTCCCCCTCTCCCTCTCTCCCCCTCTCCGACTTTGAGGTTCCCAAAAGCAGGGTCTGCTAAAAGTCAACTTGCAGAACTATTCAATGATATGGAAATAATAGGCTGCAACCAGCAAATTGATACCTAACAGACCCAAAAACCAGGCTGCGCGAAAGGTGTAAGGGAATTTGCCCGTTTTCATCACGGAGTCGGATTTTAATTGGTTCTTTGCTATGTCTGCCATAATTCAAGCTCCTAATTCACAAGTCACTGTATTCACAAATAGCAGAGAGCGTCGCACATGACACAATCTAAGAGTGTTATTTTTTGTAACTAGGACTTGATACCGAGTTGAATTCAGATTGATTTCAATGGCTCTCTCCGGCGTGGTAGGAACTGCGGACTAGGGGCCCCGATCGCACTCGCTCAAACCCCATCTCGCGGGCGATCGACCCGAAACGGTCAAATTCGGCTGGCGTCCAGTATTTGCGGACTGGGAGGTGTTCTAGAGATGGTCTCATGTATTGACCGAGGGTGAGCCGATCGCACTTGGCATCCCGCAAGTCGGCCATCGCTTCCACAATCTCGGTCTCGGTTTCCCCGTGCCCCAACATCAAACCGGATTTGGTGGGAATAGTTGGGTCAAATTCCTTGACGATACGCAGAAGGTCGATCGAGCGATCGTACTTAGCCCCCCTCCGCACCGGCCCTTGCAATCGGCGCACCGTCTCAATATTGTGGTTGTAACAAGCCGGTTTTGCCTCCACCACCGTCCGAATCCGCTCCCGCTGCAACTCATCAAGCCCGGAATTCTCCCCGGGGGCGGGCACGGGGGCACCGCCCCTACCGATGCCTCCCCAAAAATCCGGCGTTAGTACCTCAACCTCAGTATCGGGGTTTAAGTGCCGGATTTGGGCGATCGTCAACGCAAACCAACCCGCCCCCCCATCCGGCAAATCGTCCCTCGCCACCGAAGTCAGCACCGCATAGCGCAAACCCAATAATTGCACGGCCTGGGCCACCTTTTGCGGTTCCTCGGGATCGAGGGGCATCGGAGAATGACCTTTATCTACTTGACAAAAAGCACAAGCACGGGTGCAAGTCGGCCCCATCAACAAAAAAGTCGCCGTTTTTTGGGCGTAGCACTCGCCCCGGTTGGGACATCTGCCTTCCTCGCAAATCGTATGAATTTGCCGCTGTTTGATAATTTTCTGCACTGCGGAAAGTTCGCTAGCTTTGCCAATCGGCCGTCGCAGCCAATCCGGCATCGCCTCGATTTCGCTCCGCATTTGAGCGGCAGTTGCTTTGACAGTAGGAGTTTGAGGAGTTTGGGGCGACATAAAACCTGCATGGCGATCGAGTTAATATATGCGATCGTATCCGAAATCAAAGTCCCTCAACTTGTAGGAATCTGACCCCAAATCAGAATCCGGATCAATTGCAGCTAAACTAAACTCGTTCAGAATTCTAGGTAGAATTCTCTTAGGGATATACTAAAGATTGCAAATCACAAGACCACACGGGAAGCGGCAAACTCAGAGACTTCATTCAGTCCTGAGAGGAAAGCGACTCGGAGGACTTTAGTCCCCGTGGTATGTAGTCTATAGCGCATCACGCGCAAACCTCGGTCTTTCAAGCCGGGGATGAAACGCAGCAGCAGCCGTTTGAAGGCTGCCATTACTCTAGATTAGAATTGAATTGTGCTAAACAAGTAGGCGTATCAACTTGCTGAACCATTCCTAGAACGGTGAAATTCCAGGCAGTAAGACACCCTCAGCATTTTAGACTGGGAAAGACTTGCAGCACAGCCAAGCAACGCAGGATGGGGAACGTACCGAACTGGCTTCGTGTTGAAAAGTGCGAACGAAAGCATAAAGCAAAAAAGTAGACGTAATGCTCATGGCGATCGTGGCGAAAGTCAGTGAGGTTGAACGTGTAGCGGCGATTTGACAGCGCCTTTAAGAACAATCGCCAGGCTGTTTCTTAAGAATCTCCGTTCCACTATAGTCGGAGAGTGTCAAAATCTAGAGGCAAGTAAGTAAATCTGTCTGCGTAACGAACTATCCTAGTACGGAGAAATTCCGGCCACTTAGTAAACGCATTGGGGCGTTAAACAAAAAGAGCAAGTAACAGCAGGATGGGAAGCGTACCGAACTGGCCAAAGTGATAGACCGAGAAAGCATTTGAAAAGGATAACGTAAGCGCGATTGCAGCATCGAAAGATAGTTGTTTTTAGCCAAAGCGAGGCACCTTGACAATGCCTTTGAAATTGGTTTCCGATCTATTCAAAAAATCTCAGTGGCTCTCAATGGCCCTGAGACCCTCAACACTCATTACTGAAGGAGTCAGTCGTGGCTGGTCAAAAAATCTTGGTAATCGATGACAGTAAAGTCATCCGCGTTCGAGTTCGAGAGATGTTACCTCAAGGTAACTTTGAAGTTCTAGAAGCAAAAGACGGCGAAGAAGGACTCAAACTGATCCGTGAAGCCCGACCGAATCTAATTATGTTAGATTTCCTACTGCCCAAAGTCAGTGGTTGGGAAGTGTATCAAAAAGTGCAAGCCCATCCGGTGCTTTGCAAGATACCTTTGGTGATCATGTCGGGGCGCGAAGAAGAGGTGATGGAGAAAATTCCAAAACCCTTCGAGAAGCATTTCTTTGCATTCATCGCTAAACCTTTTGAGAAAAAGCAGCTAACCGAGGCGATCAAATCGGCGATGGTACTGGCTAAAAAGAAACCAGTACCAGAAGCCCCTGCCGCCGCCACTGCTGTACCGAGTTCTGGAGCCGGTGCTGCCGAAATTCAGGTGATGACTAAGCAAATGGCGAAAATGCAAGCGGAAATTGATGCACTCAAAAAACAAATGACTCAGGTGATTACGATCATCAAGCAGATGAAATCGAAATAATTCTGCGGTCTTTTACAGGTACTCGTGCAGAAGACACTCATGTAGAAGGAAACTTCTACACGGTGAAACTTTCTCACTTTATTTCAATGGGTTCCTTCTCTCCGCAGTTTTTTTGCTAAATTTGTCGATCGCGCGCGATAGCCAACCGCCTGCAACCGATTTCTCACAATCTCAGTGGGAAAATCAATTAAAAGTTAAAAATCAAACCAGGGAGGAAATCAATTATTAATCTTTATTAAGATTTTTTAATTGCCGCTCGTGCCACGCTCAACTATCAACTCCTCAGTCTCATTTTTTTGGTTAATGACTAACGACTATTCCGATTTTTTGCCTCAACTGCGTGCCTCAACTGAGCAATTGTTGAAAAGATTAGACTGCTTCGATCGAGCCCAGGTATTAGCGATCGGAGATTTGACCTTGGACGAGTTTCTTACCGGACAAGTAGAGCGAATTTCCCGCGAAGCACCTGTGTTGATTTTGCGCTACGAGAATACTCGGCAATTACCCGGAGGTGGCGCAAATGCTGTCTACAATTTAGCCAAACTGGGAGGCAAAGTAAAAGTTGCTGGTTTGGTAGGAAAAGACGACCAGGGAAAGGCTTTGTGCGGTATTTTTGAGGCGGCGGGAATTGATACGGCTGGGATTTTAATCGATTCGCAGCGTCCAACCGTTACCAAAACTCGCATTTCCGGGCACGCGCGGCAGTCGGTGACTCAACAAATTGTCCGAGTCGATCGCAAATCTGACGAGTTGCCGGATTTAGACTTGCAATTGCAATTAGCAGACTACATCCGGCAGCAAATTCCGACAGTCGATGCCGTGGTTTGTTCTGACTACGGCGACGGAGTTTTGACTCGTTTGGCGATCGAATCGGCAGTGGTTCCCGGCAAAACAATTGTAGACGCTCAAACAAATTTGCAGCGATATTCTGGAGCGATGCTGTTTACTCCGAACTTACCGGAAGCCGAGCAAGCAGTCGGATATGCTATCAAAAACCCTGAAACTTTAATGCAAGCAGGACGCGATTTATTGAACTTAACTCAAGCTCAAAAAATCCTGATTACTCGCGGCGAAGAAGGGATGAGTTTGTTTGAAAGGGTGAAGGTTGAACCAATCAAAAATTCACCCCCTCCAACATCCACTTGTGAAAACGGGGAATTTGCCATTCAAAGCTGGGATATTCCCCCTTTTAACAAGACTGATGTCTTCGATGTAACTGGTGCTGGAGATACAGTCGTAGCAGCAATGACTTTAGCTTTGTGCGTCGGTGCATCCGGTTGGGAAGCAGCAGTTTTGGGCAATTTGGCCGCTAGCATTGTCGTGCGTCAATTCGGTACGGCGACGACGACAGCACAGGAAATGAAAGAAGCTTTGAAAGCAATGGTTTATGAGTAGTTATTAGTTATTGGTTATTGGTTATTGGTTATTAGTTATTAGTTATTAGTAATTGGTAATTGGTGATTGGTAATTAGTCATTTTGTAGGGTGCGTCGCTGTGAATTTTTTGATAGAACAGCAGAGATTTGTGAAGGATCCGCACCTGAATATTATGTGGTGCGGATCCATGAGATTGTCTATCTTCTTTGGGAATTTGTGAAGGATCCGCACCCTACTCACTAATTCCCAATGACCTGTTTGGCCAATGCCCAATTCCCAATTCCCAATAATTACTTACTCTTCTTCAAAATTTGTCCCTTGTCATCAATCATCAAACCAGTATTAGGAAAATCGCTCTTTGTCAAACGGCGAATCAACCCCACAGTCCGAAAATCTTCATCCACTGAGGGAATACCTTGGCTGCTAAGTTCGATGGGGATAATCTTACCAGAAACAAAATCCCCTTTTGGAGTCATTTTTACATCCAAAATCAGAGATTGACCCAGTGCTCCGGCTGTGGACAAAGTGCGATAACCCATGAAATTGCCCAGGGAATACGCGATCAATTTCCCTTTGTAAAGTTCCAAAGCTCTTGTAACGTGGGGGCCGTGTCCCAAAATCAAATCTGCTCCCGCATCAATCATCGTCCGCGAAAACAACACCATATTTCCCCGGTTTTCTCCGTAAAAGAACTCATTTCTATTGTTCACATTCTGAGCTCCGGTTCCTTCAGCTCCAGCATGAACTGAGATGACTACAATATCAGCCTTTTGCCTCGCTTTTTTGACAACTTCTGCCCCCGCTTTCAGTTCCAGCAAGGAATTGTGAACTTCGCCGTAGTTGCTGAAACCGATAAAAGCAACATTGACGCCCTTGACATTTTGATAAACAATTTGATCTCTTTTGCCAACAGCCTTCATGCCGTTGCTGTCGATGTTTTTGATCGTGTCCTTAAATCCCTGCTCGTTAAAATCGTAGGAGTGATTGTTGGCAATATTCAAGATGTCAAAACCAACATCTTTGAAGATTTTGGCATAACTCGGAGGCGTCCTAAAGGCAAACAGCATTCCTCCGCCGCCTCCTTTGGAACTGTAAGGATAATCGGTCATCGTGCTTTCAAAATTGCCAAACAGAATATCGGCTCCTTGTAGGTAGGATTTTACCGATTCAAATAAGCGCTCCTTATTTTCCGGGAGTTTATTGTAGGGGAAATTGGTGCCGGGGATCATGTCGCCAACTGCTTTGATGCTGACTGTTGCGGGCAAATTTGCAGGTATTTTTGCTGCCTGGGATGGTGATTGCGATGCGGGTTTGGCGGCGGATGCTGACGCTGGGATAGATTCCTTGCGGGATGGCTTTGCCGCGCCTACTTTTTGTACCGCAGGCTTTGAGGTGACATGGTTAATTGTAGCGGTGCTTGAGGATTTATTGAATTGAGAACCGAGTACAAAGCCTGCTATCGGTACGAAAATCAGGCTGAGAGTACCGACTGACAGCCAAGATTTTTTAGTTTTACGACGGGCTAAATCTGGTAGCGGTGATGGCTGTTGTTGGCTTTGGTTTGTGGCTTTGGGAGTTGGGATTGTATCTGGCGGCTGTGATGGCTTTTGTTGGCGTTGGTTTGTGGGTTTGGGAGTTGGGATTCTATAGGATTTGCGGGGGGATTTTTCTGGTATTTGAATGGGTGGGGTTGTGATATTTTGAGGTGTTTCTATTTTGGGCAAAATTACAGGAATTGGGGCAGTGGGTACACTGGCGACAGCTACAGGAATTTTGACAGGGGCTACACTCACTGGTGCGGTTACGGTTACGGGTGTGGCTACACTCACTGATGCGGCTGCGGTTGCCGGTGCACTAGCCAAGCGTTGTTTTAATTCTACCGTCTGAGTCCAAGCGGGCAATTGCTCGCCTTCGCGCCGCCCGTACACTGTTAATCCGTAAATGTTATTTGGTTGCAGTCGCTGCAACCCTTTGATTGCGACTCGGAGACAGGCTTCTTCTGCGGGCAATTGTTCTGCTTCCAGCAGGAGGTGCAGGGTTTTATTTTCCAAGCTGCCTTTAGCCGTGACGCCGAAGGTTTGGAGTGCTTGGCCGATCAGAAATGCGATCGCCCTGGCATCGCCTTCTTTTGCTAAATTTAAGATATCTTGTTGGCTCACAAATGCCTCTACTCTCACACGAGAAATTTAGCTCGATCTTATATCAGATTTGCGAAACACGATTAAATGCCGATCGACTGAACTTAACTAACTAGGTACAAATAAACATACTGAAAACATTCGGTGTCGCAGCCCGAAATACACTCAAAAACCAGATTTCTCCTTGCCGCTACAAATCCCCCTTGTCCGAGTACCCGTTAAGATGAATCCCCAATGACTTACGAGTAAACCACCTTCAACGGAATCTGTTTTATCCCCGATCGCGCCATCGCCTCCATCCTCTGACAAAATTTCTCCCAGCCCGATCGATTTCTCAGCACAATGCACCCAGCAGAGCCGGGAACGTTGGCATCGAAATGGATTCCTAACTCCGATCGAGTTCGCCCGCCGGGAGAGACAACCGGATCGGGGGTGATGTGGAAAAACAGCCCCTCTATGCCGCGGGTGTCCGACCAATAAGGCCTTGTAGGAATTTCATAATCGAATCCTTGCGGTATCGGCCCCTTGCCACGCTCCCATTCGTCCCCAGGCTGTTGCCAGCCCGCGCAGCCGGAAGTTGCAAGGTAGTCGATCGGCTTTCCGTCCGGATAAACAAGTTTGAGGTTGCCGTACAAAAGCTCAGTGGCAGGTTTTAACTGCATTGTAAAAATCAGCTTGTGTGGTGTCATTTGCTTTGAATTTCTATAATGCGATCGCGCAGTGCACCAATCAAATAGTCTGTTTCGCCGATCGTCTCTGTAAATCCCTGTTTTCCCTGCAAATAACCTTTGTCCTCGGACAATTTAGCTATCGCATCAACCAACTCTATTAAAGTTGGATCTGGAACTGCGAGTAAAGCTCTGGCAGTAATTCTTGGCATTCTTAACGCTCTCTCAATCCAGAATTTCCTGCAATCCACTGCTCAACACTATCCAGTCTTTTTTCGTGAAATTCTAGAGTTTTCTCTATTTCTGTCTGATGCTTAGCAACAGCAACCGCCCCTTTTTGGATTTCCGTTAGAGACTTCCAGACTAAGACCATCAACCCAAGAATGCAGCTTACTACAGCCAAATCAATCGTTAGTAAAGTAGAAGTAAAATTCATGGGCTATTGTAAATTTCAAGGGTTAACTGAATTTGCTTGTGCCACGGCGCAGGCTCAAACTTGATCCGATATTCCCCAGTGAGTTCAGGAAGTGAAATTAGCGTAGTTCTATTTAAAGGCACTTGCCAGCGTGACCCTTCAAAGTCAACCTGAGCACTACCATTATTCAATACTTGAGTTAAAGTTCCTCCCAGCCACCAGCGGGGCTTTGCCACCGAAGAACTGGCATAAGCCCTAATGATGTGCTGAGAAAAAGATCCCGGAATCAAAATCCTGCCAATACCTTGTTCTAGCCCTACCGCAGCAGAATGCGTACCGCTGTAAATAACTTCCCAATTAGACTGGTTGTCAAGACTCATTTACTAATCAATTAGAAATTCCTCGACCCCTTTGAAATCGTCTTTGTATCATTCCAATTGCTCGGGCGGTACGTACATATCGCCGTACCGCCATACAAATACTTGTTAGTTAGGGTGTAGTTTTAGGTTTTTTCTTCTTGCTTTTTGTTGTAGTTGCAGTAGTTGCTTGTTCGGTTTCTGTGGTAGCAACATCTGGATTTGCTGAGGCTGCTGCAACAGTTGCAGAGGCAATAGGATAAGTCCTTCCGCCTTTAATTGAGAAAAAAGGCTCAATTTCTCCAGCCCCTACCGTTGCAGTAGTTGCAATTTTGGTAGCGGGAATCAGTTCGCCCAAAACATCAGCTATTTCGGCAACTGTCAAAAATGAGGGAAACGTAAAAGATAATTTTCGTTTATTTCCCTTAGTTGTTTTCAAGCCAGTGGTTAAAGAAACCTTTCTTGCGTTAGGACGGCCAAAAGCTAGGTAAACCGCTTTACTTGCTGGAACTGTTACTTCCCCCGTGCTTCCGTCTGCTTTGATATAGCTTCTTGTGTAACCTGCTCTGTCTGTCACATCTTCGGGGCTCGGAGTGTAACTTCTGCTTTTGATGTCAAGAAAATCTGCTACGCGGGGAATGCAACTGCAAGTTGTCCGAAAGTCATCAGTACCTGTTCCGCCAGCGCCACTTCTGCGATATTTTACTAGAAAGCTATGTCTTGTCATTGATTATTTTTTAGTTGTTGATTTGATTTTTTTCCAATAGTTACTTTACCCGTTTGAAGGAATAGAACCATCAAGATCGATCACTACCAGCGAAGTGATTGAAGCAGTTCTTCGGAAAAACAAATGATTGTTTTTGCTGGTTTCTACAGCCCCATTAATTGCTGCCGGATAACCGAGAATTTTCTGCCCCACTTCTTGATTTTCATTCTTGAGTGCAGCCGCAGTTGAACACGCATGCAGCGATTTCATGAAAAATTCACACATTGTAAATTCTTCTGGAAGATTGCCGATTTGTTCCCACCAGGCTTTTAAAGTTTCATCTTCAATGGCTGCAATCATTTCCGCAAGAGTAATGTCGTTCATGTTTTTTGAGAAATTTCAGTTATTTGCTGGGTTATTTTCATTGTAATTATTTGCGTTAATCTGTCAATGCCTAAAACCCTTGTGGCTTGTGGCTTCCAGCTACAAAACATTTTGTACAACCCTAGGGTTGTACAAAATGTTTTATAAATGAATAGCGGTTATTGTAAATTTTTATTGAGCTACCCTAGAACGGGTAAATTGATGGGTTCATTTTCAGGCCACAAATCCATCTCGATCCTCTGCTCGTCCCAGACGCGATCGGACAAATCTTCCCGACCTTGCAAGTCGTCAGAGCGTCGCCGCCACACCAAAACGGCTTTTGACGGGTAAACGATGTAAGGCTGTTCCCTGCGTCGGGCGGTTGGACTTGTGTAGCCCGAGTCGCGAACGCCATTCGGTACAATTTCGGCAGTGGAAAGCGCCAACAACTCTTCGATTTTGTTCAAGCCCTCATTTTCGGTATTGGCGTAAACCTGCATCTGGCGGCCGTTGTTGAGTTGCGCCGTCACCAATTTTTGCCCGCTAGTGTACAGCTTGGCAGCTAGCTTAATTTTGTCCCAAGTCAAGTCGCGCTTAACGTCGGGAATTGTCACCTGTCGCTTGCGAGCTCGTTTGCCGTCCGGCATTACCCAGGGCGGCTGCTGCTTTTCTTTGAATTCAATAATTAGATAGCGTTCTTGAAAGTTCGGCCGCACGTAGTCGTCAACAGGAGTTCCATTGATAAGAACTCCCACGTCACGATTGCCCAGCATTTGGTGAGTTGCTAAGACGTTGACCACAGTCGGCCTCATCACGGCTTCAGGGCCAGACAAGACAATGCGTTCGTCGGGAACCGATCTATCTGGAGTAATTTCTATGGTGCGATCGACACCAAGCACCGAATTGTTTGCCACTTTTTGCATTGCCAGCCAAGCATCAATGCCGCCCGCGACGGCATAGCCGGCTTCTATACAGGCCTCCGTTCCTTCTTCCCAAGCTTCCTCAACAAAATTCCTCAAAAAAGTATTGGGGATAGATTCAATTGCATTCTCAATAGCACCTGCAATTGTCCAACTTTCCCCCGTTCCCCATTTATCTATTTTTTCGCTTCCAAAAAAGCCTCTAAGAGCAATTCCCAGGGGGTTTGCTGGATTCTTTAATGCAGCCCTAACGTTTTTGTAGAGCCACAAGAATGAAGCTTGCACCCCCATCCTAAAGCCAGCCTGAATTACCTCACTAGCGGCGTCGAGCAGTTCGTCCAGGGCTTGCTCGCCAACTTCCTTTAGTAAATGAGTTGCCAGCGCTTCGTTGAAGGTCATGATGGCCGCAGCCGGAACCAAACCGCAGCCAATCCAGCCGATCGCCCGCCCTACCGCACTGCCCAAGAGGCCACCGAAAGCATCCCACAAACCCTCAATTTGTTTGTCGATACTTTCGTCGCTAATATTCCAATTGAAATTGGCAATAAATTGAACGCCGCCGACAATCCAACTCCACAGCTTAGTCCAGCTAAACGAAATTAATTGAACAACTCCTGATACCAGAAATCCGACGAATCGCGTTGCACCGTCCCAAATAGATTCTAGGAATCCTTTATCTTGAGAAGTTGTTGTGGCGCTTGCCGACCAAGTGCGGATAATATTGCCACCAGTCGAAGATTCCCGCATTTTGCGACTAGGCAAGTCGCGCAAAACCAAACCAAATTTTTTTATTGCATCAGCCATTTGGTTTACCTGCCTGACCTATATTGTCGCCAATCTGTCTGATGCGCGGTCTGCGCTCTCTGGATCGACCGTAGGGGGTTTGCGCGTCTTCGATTCCTGTCTCAAAGCCAAATCCATCCTCTACCTGATCGAGGAAGTCTTCCCAATCTTTAGAATGCTTGGGTTTACTCGGATCGTCCTCCTTTGCTAAAGGATTTTCTAGCTTGTCACTTAAGTCAGCGCTACCTTTAATTGATTCCAAAATTTGTGATTTGATATCTTTTTTAGGATCGACTTGCCGCCAATGTACCGCTCTAGTAATTGCTGCTGCCTGCAATAAATCTAATAAAATATCTCGCTGAGTTTCTTTGTTTGTGTACTCAATACCTTTGACGTGGATTATGCTTTCTTTGATGAGTTCATCAATTGACTCGGCTTTTGGGGTAAACGTTGATGGCATTTTAATGTCCGATTCATCATAAGGGAAGTTCATGTATTTTGCGATTGCCATGCTTGCCAAGTAAGCTTTGATTGCTTCTTGCCGACCCATTCCAGACTCGCACAAATTGCGAGTTGATAAAGCCACAAGGGCTGCTACGTTGGCTTGCAGGCTCAGTAGTTGCCCTTCCATTTCGGCTATCGACTCTGCCAAGTTCGGGAATTTAATCTGTTTGCCTTGGTCACCTTCTTTTGTCAAATCGGTATCTTTTACGTCGATTTGAATTTGCCATTGACCCCAGCGTTCGTCATCCCGCTGGAACATCCACATCAAGAGGTCGGCAAAGTCCTCAATTTTCTCTTGAACTGGCTCTGTTGCTGGTTGGCCTTTTTCGACTTCTTGAATAATTGTACTGGGAAGCTCACCGGGAAATTTGTTAACTCCTAATCTTTTGTGAATTTGGCGCAGCAGTTTGATGGAATCGCTACAGCATTCATCCATTTCTTTTCTAGGGGGTTGGTTGGGTGGAGGGGGGGAAGAAGGAGAAGGAGAAGGAGAAGGAGAAGGAGAAGGAGAAGGAGAAGGTAAACTGCAACTAGAATAAATTACAAAATATGTTTGTTTTCGGACAATTCTCATCCACCTATAATCAATTGTCTGGGAATAAAAAATCCCATTGTTTAGAAGATCAAAAATCTTGTCTTCTCTGCCTGATAGCCCCCAAAGAATGCCATCAGGCTGATAAATCCCGTTATTCGGGTTGCTTGTGTTTACGATTTGATTAAATACGCTTAGCTGCCAATTATTGTTGTATCCCCACATTCCGGCGGTATTCGGATACTGTCGAGGATTATCTAGAGGAATTCCAAAAGGGATATTTTCTATGATTAATTGACTTGCGTTTAAAACACCCGGATTGCCGTTAGTAGGTGGTGTGTAATCCCCCGCCCCTTTGTATTCATAAGAGTAGGCAAGCCTCGTCCCGTACCACTCTTCCGATCTGTAATGAATGGCAACAATTACGGTACAGGTTTTGCTTGGATCGCCAACGGGCAATACAGGTCTATCCCAATTGGGAGGGCTTGGAACAGGTGCCGGGGTTGGTGTTGGCGTTGGCGTTGGTGTTGGTTCCTTCTTGTCAGGAAACTCAAATCCAAGTTCAAAACTAATTGGAGTAAACGGAATTTGCAATGAAATTCCGACCCCTACACCTTCAGAAGACTTAGAAATATTAATTCCAATTCCAACTACCTCACCACCAATACTTCCGCCCTTTACTTGCCCCGTACTTGTATTAATTGTGACTCCCCCGCTCACACCCAAAACCCCGCCCGGAACCTCTGCGCCGGCACCTATTGAAATTGAGCTTTTTGAAGGATCTTCATAGTCGGGATTGCCACTGATATCTAGGCGAATTGGGCTGACATCAACACTGACTCCACCAGTCACGGAAACCCCCCCAATATTTGCTACCTCGCGGGTGACTCCAATTCCTCCGGTACTTACAGAGGTTTGGCTTTTCTCCCCCATATTGACGCCGCTATCCTTCCCGAGGTCGATCGCGCTTGACCCCGAAGTCGAACTCGGCGACAGACTGGATTTGGAGCTAACCCTAGACATAGCTCGCCTCTATTCCTGAAATGCGAGATGGACTGCCTTCGGCGATCGCCCAAAGTTCCCCTGTCAACGTTTCCTCGGTTAGATTGCCACCACCGTTAGCTGCTAGGTAGATTCCCGAACCTACCGCGACGCTCGAATTGCCAGCAATCCAAATATCAGCATTCCCCGTATTCGTGGCATAGAAAATCGCCCTGTTTGCATTAGCCAACCTAAACCTAGTAGGGGCTGTTGAGGGGATATTAATTCCGTAAGGAATCGCAGTGCCGACAATCTTATTTACTGGTTTGGCTATTAAATCGACGTTGAACCTAAAGTCACCTTCTAAATTAATATAATCGCCCGCTCCTAATACACCAGAGCCGTAATTGATTATTGAAATTCCCAATCTGTCATCAGGGCTAAGTAGTTTGAGTTGGTTAATAGTTAGGTACGGGATTACAAATGGAATCGTTGTCTCGCGCCCCTTATTTTCTGTAGTTTAGACTAAAAAATGAGTACAGCTAAAAGTAGCCACCTTTGAATCTCAGGCAAGCTGTTGCTTAAAAACTCAAGAGGGATCAGATTAAATAGCTAAT